>JAJTGF010000044.1 GCA_021299335.1 Cryomorphaceae bacterium | reverse complement strand
GCTTTGGCGTAGAGGGTCCCGGAAACTCTGGCGCGAAATTCGGTTTCGCCAATGCGGTAGCCATCGTTGTGATAGCCTGTTGTGGAGATGGTATAGCCAAAGCGTTTTTTGAGCGCACTATGGAAAACTTCTATCTGTTGGTTCATTGGAGGGGTCGTCCACCATTGGAGGGAACTGCGGCGCGGCGCACCGTACATGCCATACTGCATTTTCACTTTGGTAACCGGCGCTAGGGTGGGCTCTTTCTCGGAGAGCGCAATAACGCCATTGAGTGCGCCACTGCCGTAAAGTACAGAAGCCGCGCCTTTCATGACCTCCACTTGGCTGGCTTGTTCCATGGGAATGGCATTCCATTGGGTATCACCTGCGTAGCCCGAAAGCAAAGGCATGCCATTCCAGAGCAACAGCACGCGGCTCCCGGTGCCGTAGGCAAAGCCGGAGCCGCCTCGGATAGACACTTGGCCGTCCATGGTGTAAACACCTGGCGTTTGATCTACGGCTTGCTCTAAATCGGTGATGCCTTTGTTGTCGATGAGTTGTGGACGCAGGATTTCCATTGAGACAGGAATTTCTTCGATGGCTTGGCGGCGCTTACCTGCACTCACGACAACCGTTTTTTGATCCTTGATTTGAGCTTGCAAAACAACCTGTACCAATTGGCTATTAGGCGCTTCAATTTGAATGGTATCAGCAATATAAAAGGGTGCCTTGACAATGAACTGAACAGGAAATGAACTTGGCTGCAAGGTAATGAAGCCATTTTGACTTCTAAATAACTTGGCATTGTAGGTAACCGCTGCATCTTCGACACGTGCATTGGTTTGGGCATCTAAGACTTCAATTTGGATTTGCTGCGCGAAGGTAAATGAACAGCAACATAAAAAAAGTAGGAGTGATAAACGCATGGTTTCGTTTTAGTAGGTTCTCTGCGAATTTAATGGATTTAACTGATTTCTGTATCCGTAGAATTACAGAACCCATTGGAATTGAACAACCAAGTTTCGAGGTGCTTGCACCGCCCCTGGCCTGCTCACATATTCTGCATTTGTGAAGTTATTGAGGATCAAGTTACCTTTGAGGTGTTCGGAAAATTCATAATTGAAGCGCACATCGAAAACCGGAACGCCCTTGTTAAATTGTTCGCGGTATTTCGACATTCCAACTAAGATTTCGGTTCCTAAGATACCATCCTCAAAAGCCAAGTCAATATTAGGCATGTGCGAATTATAGCGCGCAGAAATACCCAAGCCAAATTTCTGATAAGTCAGCTCGACATCTGCCTTGGCAAGGTGTCTGAATCGGTATTTAAGCAAATTGCTTGTCGTATCTGAAAACGTTGCTAAATAAATTGGATCTTTGTTGAGACTAATCGGATTCATGTAGGTGTAACCCACTAATGTTAAGACCTCTACCTCGCCAATCTGACCCGTGCTATTCATCGAAAACTCAAGGCCTGTGATGCGTGCTTTTTCTGCATTTTGCGCTTGAAAGCCCACCCAATTGTAAAAATAATTGATTGCAGCAGGGTTTGTGGTTTGTAAGGTGGCCATTGTATCTGGCTTGAATACGCCAAAAGCAAACTCCGTCATGTTATCGTAGGCATTGACAAAGCCCGCAATATCGAGCATCGCTTTCCATCGACCTAAAACCAAAATTTGCTTGACGCCAACTTCGGCGGCCCAACCTTCCTCAGAGCGTAAATCGGGATTTTGAAAAATACGCAGGCCGCCCACACTTGTCGAAATATATCTTTCAGCTACTGCCGGAAAGCGGATTCCTTGACCGAAAGATGCCCTTAAATGCGTACTTTTTTGTAACTCATAATGGGCGCCAAACCGAACGATAGGGAATATGGGCAAGGTTTGCCCGAACCATTTGTAGTTGGTTTCAGGTGTTTGTTGGTTCAGCTGACAATACTCGAGACGAAAACCAGCCTGAAGGTCTAGTTTTCCTTTGGAAAATTCGGTTTGTTGGTACAGCGAGAAATTTTTACTGAAATGATTTCCAAAAACATAGCTGGTAATCTGGCTCATATTTGAGGTAGCGCCAAATGAAAGATCAAAATGCTTGATTTTTTTATTCGCCTGATAGTCCGCATAATACATTTGGCCCAGAGAGGCATCGACAAGCGCAGTTGATGAACCCGTTGTGGTCAGGTAATAACGCGTTCTGAGTGCCTGCTTCCATTTATTTTTGGAAACAAATAATAAATAAGGATCGAGGCTAAGACGAAGCGCACGCTGTTCGCTTAGTGTATTGGCCATCGCTTGTAGACACATAGAGTCATTGCGCCACAAAATAAAAACCCCCTCTTCTTGGACTTGCGTATGAAAGGAAAGTCCAGCTTTCAGTTGAGGGATTTTTTTAGAGAAATAGGTATAAGTTCCGTGAATACGACCGCGCAACTCGTGGTCTCCTTCGCGGTACCCTTTGTCTCGAAAAGCATTGACTCCGATGGTAAACGCATGATTGTCTTTGCGTTTGGCGGCATATACATCGATCAACTGAAAAGTCGGCGGAGCGCCCCACCATTTCATGCTTGCCCGGCGGGGTGTACCATAGACTCCGTTTTGTACTTTTGCCGAAAGAGCGCCATCTAGAGGTGCTTCTTTTTCGTTCATGGCAATGATGCCATTGAGCGCACCACTCCCATACAATACAGACGAGGCGCCTTTGATGATTTCAATTTGTTCGGCGTGTTCCATCGGGACGGCATTCCACTTGACATCACCAATATCTGGCGAGAGCATCGGCATGCCATTCCAAACCAATAAAACCCGACTACCAGCACCATAAGCATAACCTCCGCCTCCGCGAATGGAAACTTGACCATCCATAGTAAATACACCAGGACTCTGATTGACCGCTTGCTCTAGGTTGGCAAAACCTTTATTTGCAATTAATTCGGGCCGGAGTACTTCCATCGAAATGGTCACTTCTTCTATTTGCTGCTCGAAGCGCGAGGCCCTGACATAGACCGCTTTTTCATCTTTTGTTTTGGTGCGAATACTGTCCTTGTTCAGGTCTTGTGCAAAAATCCCTATCGGAAAAAAAATCAAAAAAAGTATCGTGTATTTTACTGAATAATTCACTGAATGTTGGGTCTAACTTTACCCGAAGCTACTAAAAATGAAACATTCAGACAAACTCTACCAAATTGCTTTTTCGCAACTCTACGGCATTGGGCCCGTTCGCGCTAGGCGCATCCTCAAACTTTTGACACATCCGCGCGATTTTTTTGAAACCGGTTTTAAGGAACTCCAACAACTCACCAGTATTCCCATTTCACAACTCGAAAAAACAGACAGAGCCAGCGCGCTGCTGCGTGCTCAGGGGCAACTCCCCTATCTTGAAAACGAGCAATTGAGTTATCATTTTATTACCGATACCACCTACCCAGAAAGGTTGCGACATTGTACCGATGCACCGCTAGGTCTTTTTTTCAGAGGTCAAGCACATTGTTGGCAAAAACAGCGCTGCATCGCGGTGGTCGGAACCCGACAACAAAGCCCCTATGGCAAAAAAATAGTCGAATCATTCATTTCTGAATTACCCAAAGATATTTTGGTCATCAGTGGGCTAGCGCAGGGTGTAGATGCAGATGTGCATCAACAATGCCTCCAACATCACTTACAAACTTTAGGTGTCTTAGGGCACGGGCTTGATCGCATTTATCCGGCCAGCAACCGCAAGTTGGCACTGCAAATGCTCGAAAACGGTGGTCTGCTTTCAGAATTCTTGATTGGTACCCAACCAGATCGGATGCACTTTCCGATGCGCAATCGCATTATTGCAGGTTTAGTAGATGCGGTAGTGGTGATCGAGAGCAAGGCCAACGGCGGTTCTTTGATTACAGCCGAATTAGCCAACGACTATAACCGTGAAGTTTTTGCATTTCCAGGCCCAATCCACCATCCTCAATCAGAAGGCTGCCATGCACTGATCCGAAAGCAACAAGCACACTTGCTCAGCTCGGCAAAAGAACTTCTAGAAATCATGAACTGGACCAACACGAGTCAAGGAAACAAATTGAACCAACATCATGACCTCACTGCACTTCAAAAAGAAATGCTGGACCAATTCAAAAACAAAAACAATTGGAGCATTGACGAACTTGCTTTCAGCACCCAAAAAGCGGTGTCAATCATTAGCAGTACCCTTTTCGAACTTGAAATGCAAGGCTCGATACAAAATATTGGTGCAAATCGCTACCGTTTGCCTTTATAATTTATAAATCCTCCGTAACTTTGCAGCAGTTCATTAAAATAAACTTATTAAGAAAGGTGGAGGGACAGGCCCTATGAAACCTTGGCAACCTCACAACCTTGTAAAGGTGCCAAATCCGATCCCAAATTGGGAAAAGATAAGTTGAAACGCGCTGTTTCTACCTTTCGCCAAGCAAATTATGACCAACAGCGCATTACAACAAGCTATTCAACAACGCATTCTCGTTCTAGACGGAGCCATGGGCACCATGATTCAGCGTCACCAACTCGAAGAATTTGATTTCCGAGACGGTGCTTTTGAACAACACCCCATGTCTCTAAAAGGCAACAATGACCTCCTATCTATAACCCGCCCTGAAATCATCAAAGAAATCCACCGCGCTTATTTAGCAGCTGGTGCAGATATCATCGAAACCAATACTTTCTCGGGCACCACTATTGCCCAAGCAGACTACAAATTAGAAGAGGCTGTTTACCAAATTAATTTTCAAGGCGCCAAAATTGCCAAGGAAGTGGCGCAAGAATTTACAGATAGGCCGCGTTTTGTGGCTGGTTCTATTGGCCCCACCAACCGCACGGCGTCTATTTCTCCGGATGTCAACGATCCAGGTTTTAGAGCGGTAAGTTTCGATGATTTAGTCGTGGCCTACACAGGGCAAATCGAAGCCCTCATGGACGGCGGCGTCGACATCTTACTCATCGAAACAGTATTTGACACCCTCAATGCCAAAGCCGCGCTCTATGCCTGTGATCAAGTATTTGAAAAACGCGGTTTGCAGCTCCCCATCATGGTTTCTGGCACCATCACCGACCAATCAGGTCGGACGCTCACCGGTCAAACGACCGAAGCATTTCTGATTTCGTTGTCACACATGCCCCTACTCAGTATTGGTCTCAATTGTGCACTCGGCGCGTCCATGATGCGTCCTTATCTACAAGTACTGAACGAAAAAGCAACTTTTGCTGTGAGTGCGCATCCTAACGCTGGTTTACCAAACGAATTTGGGCTCTACGACGAAAGCCCTGCTGCCATGGCAGCTCAAATTGAACAATTCTTGCAAGAAGGTTTGGTCAATGTCATAGGCGGCTGTTGTGGAACCACACCAGACCACATCGCTGCTATTGCCGCAGTTGCCGCTAAGTATTCACCAAGAAAATGGAACCACTAAGATGTTGAAATTAGCTGGCCTTGAAGCTTTAGTGCTCACTGAGCAAAGCAATTTTGTCAATATTGGCGAACGCACCAATGTAACGGGTTCACGCGCCTTTTTGCGCATGATCAAAGACGGTGACTTCGAAGCGGCTTTGGCCGTAGCACGCGAACAAGTCGAAGGCGGTGCGCAAGTAATCGACATCAACATGGACGAAGGCATGATCGACGGCAAAGCCGCCATGGTGCGTTTCCTCAATTTGGTGGCCGCAGAACCCGACATCGCTCGCATCCCCATCATGATAGACTCCTCCAAATGGGAAATCATTTTGGCGGGGCTAAAGTGTTTACAGGGAAAGGGAATTGTCAATTCTATCTCGCTCAAAGAAGGTGAAGCCACCTATATTGCCCAAGCCAAAGAAATCAGACGCTTTGGCGCTGCTGTCATTGTCATGGCCTTCGATGAAAATGGCCAGGCAGACTCCTTTGAGCGTCGCATCGAAATCTGTGAGCGCTCTTACCGCATTTTAGTTGATCAAGTTGGCTTTCCGCAAGACGATATCATCTTCGATCCGAATATCTTCCCAGTAGCCACCGGCATGGAAGAACATGCCAATAACGCACTCGACTTTTTCCGAGCCACCAAATGGATCCGCAGCAACCTTCCGGGTGCGCATGTCAGTGGCGGAGTTTCAAACGTCTCCTTCTCATTTAGAGGCAACAACAAAGTACGCGAGGCCATGCACGCCGCATTTTTGTACCACGCCACTGCCAATGGCATGGACATGGGAATTGTCAATCCGAGCATGCTGGAGGTTTACTCAGAAATCGAACCCGAACTGCTCACGCGTGTCGAAGACGTTTTGCTCAATCGCCGGCCCGATGCTACCGAACGCCTGCTCGAATTTGCAGAAACGGTGAAGGGCGATGTCAAACAACAAACCGCAGACCTCACTTGGCGCGAACAAAGCGTTGAAAAGCGCTTGGCGCATGCACTGATCAAAGGAATTGTCGAATTTATCGACACCGATGTAGAAGAGGCAAGGCAACAAGTCGAACGTCCGATTCAAGTGATAGAAGGCCCCCTCATGGACGGCATGAACCAAGTAGGCGACCTTTTTGGCAGTGGGCAAATGTTCTTACCTCAGGTAGTGAAATCTGCGCGCGTCATGAAAAAAGCAGTAGCCTACCTATTGCCCTACATTGAAGCCGAAAAAGACGGCAAGCAACAAGCGGCAGGTAAAATCTTGCTCGCAACCGTCAAAGGCGATGTCCACGACATCGGTAAAAATATCGTTGGCGTCGTTTTGGCCTGCAACAATTACGAAATCATTGACCTCGGTGTCATGGTGGCGCCGCAAGTCATCATTCAAACTGCTATTGAGCAAAACGTAGATGCCATTGGCCTGAGCGGTCTCATTACGCCATCGCTCGATGAAATGGTTCACTTGGCCAAAGAAATGGAACGCGCTGGGCTCACCATCCCCTTGCTCATTGGAGGCGCCACCACTTCTAAAGTGCATACAGCGGTCAAAATTGAAGCACATTATCCGTCGGGTGCCGTGATCCACGTGCTAGATGCCTCGCGTTCAGTTACCGTTGTAGAAAGCTTACTCGGCCCTAAAAAACCAGATTTCTTGAGTGCACTCCGCACCGACTACGAAAAAATTAGGGTACACCACGCCAAACACCAAGCAGCCAAAGAATTACTTCCATTGGCGCAAGCGCAAGCAAATGCCTTGCAACTTGAATTCAATGCTGAAACAATGGCGCTGCCGAAGCAATTAGGTGTTCAACTCCATGAACCATCTATAGAAGAACTCGTCCCTTACATAGACTGGACCCCATTCTTTCAAACTTGGGACCTCCACGGAAAATACCCACAAATCTTGTCAGATGCTGTCGTTGGCGAAGCTGCAAGCAAGGTTTTTGCAGATGCTCAGCAACTCTTGGCGCAAGTCATAACAGATCAGATTCTTCAATGCAAAGGCGTCAGTGGTATTTTCCCGGCGAATTCAGTAGGCGACGACATCGAAATTTACAATGTACAGACCAAAGAGGTCTTGCACCGACAAATTACGCTCAGACAACAAACCAAAAAAGTGGCGGGGCAAGCCAACATGGCTTTAGCAGATTTCATCGCGCCAAAAATAAGCGGCTTACAGGATTACATTGGTGCTTTTGTCGTTACGGCTGGGCTCGGCATTGAACACTATATTTCTGATTTCGATGCCAAACAAGACGACTACAACTCCATCATGATCAAAGCGCTGGCAGATCGCCTTGCCGAAGCATTCGCCGAATACTTACACGCTCATGTGCGCAAAGAAACTTGGGGTTATGCGCCTCAAGAAAATCTTGAAAACCAAGCACTTATTGCTGAGAAATACCGCGGCATTAGGCCTGCGCCAGGCTACCCTGCCTGTCCAGACCACCTCGAGAAATTAGGGATTTTCAGTTTGCTCGATGCAACAAAACAAATTGGTGTTACACTCACGGAGTCTTTGGCGATGTGGCCTGCAGCAGCAGTTAGTGGTTGGTATTTTGCGCATCCCGATGCCAAGTATTTTGGCCTCGGAAAAATCACACAAGAGCAACTTGAAGATGTAGCAAAGCGCAAAGGAGAAAATGCAGCTGATATCGAACGTTGGTATAGTTCAATCCTCGTTTGACCACGAACGCAGAAAAAACTATTTTAATTCGGATTTGCTTCAAACCAAGCATCGGCCTGATGAGGTGCTCGTGTTGCAGCTTCTACAGCGAGTTCATCGCAGCGCTCGTTTTGCAGGTGCCCAGCATGCCCCTTAACCCAAACAAATTCCAACTTGAACTGCGGATGCAGCGCCAGATAACGATGCCATAAATCGGGGTTTTTCTTGTCTTTGAAACCTTTCTTGACCCATCCAAAAACCCAGCCTTTCGTGATCGAATCAATCACGTATTTAGAATCGGAATGGATCACGACTGTGTAATTGCGGTTTTTGATGTGCTCGAGTGCGACAATCACTGCCATGAGTTCCATGCGGTTGTTGGTCGTGTGTCTGAAACCCTGACTCAATTCCATGCGCTTGCTCCCAAATTCTAGGATCGCTCCAAAACCACCAGGCCCAGGGTTACCCCGAGAAGATCCGTCGGTATAGACCATTATTTTTTGAGCACTCATTTCTTTAATCGGTCTGGGTTTTGTGATAAAAAAGCAGTCCAAGAATCGCCTTTTGCTTTGTTGTGTTCCCCGATTCCTTTAGAGAAATGGTGACAAACAGCAACGGCTAAACCATCTGTTGCATCCAAGTACTTAGGCATTTCAGGAAAATCGAGGAGTTTTTGCAACATCGCGGCAACTTGTTCTTTGGACGCACTACCACTTCCGGTTATGGCTTGCTTGACGCGCCTAGGCGAATATTCTTCGAAAGGCATATTGTGATTGAGCGCAGCGGCAATAGCGACCCCCTGCGCCCGACCCAATTTGAGCATTGATTGCACATTTTTGCCAAAAAAGGGTGCTTCTATCGCCATTTCGTCCGGTTTGTATTCAGTAATAAGGCCGTTGAGTCTTTCTAAAATTCGCTTGAGTTTGTCCGGATGATTACTGAGCTTGTGCAGTTGTATGACGCCGAAATTCAAGAGTTTGAGCTGCTTCTGTTGGACGTGAACGAGTCCGTAGCCCATTACGGTGGTACCGGGGTCAATGCCTAATATGATTTTATCGTGACTCATTCTGTTGTAAAACTACGCACTATTGACTTTGCTTGCTCAAAAAAACTTGTATCTTTGCAGTCCTCGGGTGATTAGCTCAGTTGGTTTAGAGCACTACCTTGACAGGGTAGGGGTCACTGGTTCGAATCCAGTATCACTCACCACAAACCTGGCTTTTGCAGTCAGGTTTTTTTTATGCCCTTTTATTTAGTTGCTCGCCGAAGAAATATTGAATTCGTCGACCAAAGCTTCTCCTTGCAAACGCAAATAAAGCTGAATGAGGGCCACTACATCTTTTTCGCAATACACCATGATGCGCTGTAAGTCGTTCTCTTCATAGTATACCCGTGCTACATCTGCGCCAGAAATATCGTCTTTGGGTGTCGAAATGCCCATGACGTGGCAAAGCAACGAAAGCGATGTATACGATTTGTAGTCGCCGAATTTCCAAAGTTCCATGGTATCGATGTGATTGATTTCCCATGGTTTTTTGCCAGAAATTTGCAAAATATTGGGCAAAGCCAAGCCATTGATGAGCATCCGGCGGCAGATATATGGAATGTCAAATTCTTTGCTGTTGTGCCCACACAGGACGTGATAAGGCGTATTGTAGTGGTCTTCGAGCAAGCGCTTGAACTGCTTCAGTAATGTTTCTTCGTCGTCGTGGTAAAAAGATTTCAAACGGATGCTTTTGCCCTGACTTCCCTCGTGCAACATGCCCACAGAAATACATACGATTTTACCAAATTCGGCTAGAATACCGCCGCGTTCGTCGAAAATTTGTTCGATTGATTTCTCAGGACTGATCTGAAAACGGTTTTTTGCCTCAAATAGCGCCTTGGATTTGTCGTCGAGTTGCTCAAACTGATAGGCCTGAGGAACCGTTTCAATATCCAAAAAAAGGATTTTCTCGAATTGCAATTGTTTGTTCATAGTGGAAATTTACAAAGTAAAAGATTGTCATTCGCTTTAAAAACGTGAAATTTGTATACGCATTATGGCAGACCAACTTTTTTTCAAGTCCCAAGATAAACTTTCGCGCTACGCAGAGCTTCGCCCTCAGCTGGAGGCACTTATTGGTTCAGAAACGGATGCGGTTGCCAATATGGCAAATTTATGCGCCGCTTTAAAAGAAGCGTTTGGGTGGTTTTGGATTGGTTTTTATATTGTTCGCGGGCAAGAACTCATACTTGGTCCGTTTCAAGGCCCCATCGCCTGCACCCGAATCCAATTTGCAAAAGGCGTTTGCGGCACCGCCTGGGCCGAACAAAAAAGCCAGCTCGTTCCAGATGTCGAGGCTTTTCCTGGGCATATTGCTTGTAGCTCATTGTCAAAAAGCGAATTGGTTGTACCCATTTTCAAAGACGAGCAAGTTTGGGGCGTATTAGATATCGATAGCACGAAAATTGCCGATTTTGACCAAACAGATCAAATCGAAATTGAAAAGTTAATGACATGGTTCGCTACTTGTTTGTAATGTCACTGCTCTTGAGTGCTTGTGCGCAAGTAGGTACCATTACCGGTGGGCCCACTGATGAATTTGCGCCTCGCGTCATGTCGGAGTCCATTGCTGATAAACAACGCAATGTCAAGACAAGCGAACAGTTGCTCGTATTTGATGAATTCATCAAACTAGATCAACCCCAACAGCGCATCCAACTCATGCCCGCAGACAGCCGCTTGCAATACGAGCTTAAAGGAAAAACCTTACGGATTATTTTCTTGGATACCTTACAAGCCCAAACAACTTACACGCTCATGAGCAACGGCGGCATCAAAGACCTCACTGAAGGCAATGACTCGCTCATGACCTGGACCTTTTCTACCGGCCCTACCCTCGACTCTTTGGTCTTGAACGCCCGAGCCAAACAATGGATCCCGAGCGACAAGCCAAGCACCATCTACCTCGGGTTGTATCAGACCGACACCAGCCGCACCGCTCGCTACATCGGACGCTTTGATCCGCAGGGTCAACTGCAATTGAAAGGATTGAAAGAAGGCGCTTATTTTCTCAAGGCCTACATCGATGAAAATCAAGACGGTGCGTGTTCGCAGACTGAAAGCCAAGACATCTTGTTTGAACCGATTGTTTTGCGTCAAATTCAAGCTGACACGCTCTCCTTCTTCCTTTCTACACCCGAGAAAAGCCAGGATACCACTGTAAAAATAAATATTGCCTCCACTGATTCTTTGTCTTTAACCAAACCACTGAGTGCACTTATTTTACAATTGGATACCCTTCCCAAATACCTTT
>JAJTGF010000043.1 GCA_021299335.1 Cryomorphaceae bacterium | reverse complement strand
AATTCAATAGAGAAATCTTTGCTGACTTCGTAGTGCTCTAATAGGACATAAGTAAACGCACCCAAAACAATGAGGGCGCAAATAGAAAAAAGAGAAATTCGGAGGGTTTTCATAAGCTTTTATTAATTAGTTTGTTTATTCAATCACAAATTTCCTGCCAACAGTGAAGCCCAACCTGAATTGTCCTTTTTGCCATTGTTCTGTGGTGTAGGGAATAAATTGCGTTTCGCCGATACCTCCTGAGTTGGTGAGGTTGATGGTAAAGTTGTGGCCAAATGTGAACCACTCCAAGGCAAGGGCGCCACTATTGGTGAAACCCGTTTGTCTAAACTGTGAGCCATTGAAACAGTGGTAGTATTCCCCAACCAATGCAAAACGGGAAGTGAGTCGGATGCGACCAGAAATCCCTAAAGCAAACAAATCATTGACGTCGTTGCTGGCCACATAATTGCGATGCACCAAGGTTGGAGAAACTTGTAAGGCTCCGCGGTCGCCAAAATGATGCGCAACATTAATTTGTGCAAAATAATTGAGTCTGTGAACTGCTTTTGGAAAGTGCGTTACGAGCCCTTCGTCTGGTGCTGCGGTCATGTAGGTAAAGCTCGAGCCAGCAACAGCTGTGATGCTAATGGGCGATTTTTTGGGTTCTTGGCCAATTACTTTGTATTTGACAAAGCCGTCTACCAATGACCGATACGGAGCGCCGGTTCCTTTAGAGCGTCCAAAACCAACCATGAGTTGGTCGGTGATGCCGTATTCCATGGCAATGCGCATGTCAGATAGGTTGTCAAAGCCAAACATTTGTTGAACTCCTCCATTGACACCAGCGATATCGCCAAAACGGTGCTCAATTCTAAACTCATAGGTGCCTTTACTGAGTGTTTCAACGGAGTGTCCGTTGATGACGCGTGTAGACGAGAAAGTACTTATGGGTTCGCTGTATGTTTCTTCGGAAGTTGCTTCAGTAGGTTCTTGTGCAAATAAAGAGAGTGGTAGAAAAACCGGTAAGAAAAGTAGTTTGAAAATTTTCATATTGAAATAGTTGAACCGGATATAAGACGAAAATAGGACGAAAAGGTTTAGTTGGTCACCAAAAAAGTAGCGTTTGATCAGCGTTTTTTTCGCTTTTCCGAAAGCCACTTCGGAACGTTCGCTTGCGCTTCTGAAGGAGTATCAAGCAATTTTTCGAGGAGGTCGGGGCGCTTCGCTTTTTGCAGACGTTGGCGAATCCAGTCTTTGTTTTCATTTTTATACCAAAAGAAGTAGCGGTTCTGATTGAGTTTTTCCTCCCTGGTTTTTACGGTATTGACTGGCTTGAGTGTATAAGGATGAACACCTGTGTAGTAGATAACTTCTGCTACGGTCATGGGGGTCGGCGTAAAGTCTTGGACTTGCTCGAGCTGAAAACCCATGTCTTTGGTTTCGGCTGCGAGATTGGCCATATCGATTTCCTCACACCCTGGGTGAGATGAAATAAAATACGGAATGAGTTGTTGTTTGAGGCCATGCTTGGCAGACAAGCGGTCGTATTTTTCCTTGAATTTATGGAAATACTGAAAAGAAGGCTTGCGCATGATTTTGAGCGTGGCGTCGGAGGTATGCTCGGGCGCTACCTTTAGACGGCCAGAGACGTGGCGCGTAATGACCTGTTCGATGTATTCATCGTGGTTACCATCTTCGTTGTTTTTATTGAAGTCGTCTACTAACAAATCATAGCGAATACCGGAGCCTACAAATGCTTTTTTGACACCTGGGAATTGATCGATTTTACGGTAGAGATCGGTCATTTGCTTGTGGGAGGTATCCAGGTTGTGGCAAATAACGGGGTGGATGCAACTTGGCGATACACATTTGGCGCAAATGGCTTCGTCTTTGCCTTTCATGCGGTACATGTTGGCCGAGGGGCCGCCGATATCAGAAAGGTATCCTTTGAATTCTGGATGCTTGGTGAGTTCTTCGACTTCTTTGAGGATCGATTGCTCACTGCGCGATGCAATGAATTTACCTTGGTGCGCAGAGATGGTACAAAAACTGCAACCTCCGAAGCAACCTCGATGCGTATTGACCGAGAATTTGATCATGTCGTAAGCCGGAATAGCACCTCGCTTTTTGTATTTCGGATGGGGCAAGCGCGTGTAAGGAAGGTCATATGAACCGTCCATTTCCTTTTCAGTCATGGTTTTGAACGGCGGATTGATGACCAGCGTTTGTGCACCAACTTGCTGCGTGATGCGATTCGCTGCCCACTTATTGGACTCTACTTCCACCACTTTAAAATTAGCAGCGTATTTGAGTTTGTCTTTTAAGCACACTTCATGACTGGCAAGCTCAACAGTTTCCCAATTTTTATTTTTTGGGAGTTCTCGGTCAGCGTCTTGTAAAAAAGCCACTTGATTGATCGTCTTGGCCTGTTCAAATGGCACGCCGCGTTTTAATAAGCGAAGTAAGGTTCGCAAGGGTTGTTCGCCCATTCCATAGACCAATAAATCTGCTTTAGAATCGACCAAAATTGACGGCATGAGTTGGTCTTTCCAGTAATCGTAGTGGGTAACGCGTCGCAAAGAAGCTTCAATTCCACCTAATAAAACCGGAACATCCGGGTATAAGTCTTTGAGAATATTGCTATACACGATACTTGCGTAATCTGGCCTAAAACCGGCTTGTCCGCCGGGGGTGTAGGCGTCTGTGGAACGCAGCCTCTTGTTGGCGGTGTAGTGATTGACCATGGAATCCATGCAGCCAGCAGTAACGCCAAAAAAGTACTTGGGCTTCCCGAGTTTTTTGAAGTCGCGGAGGTCGTCTTTCCAATTGGGTTGCGCAACGATGCCGATACGATAACCTTCGCTTTCGATGATACGGCCAATAACCGCAGTACCAAAACTAGGGTGATCCACGTAAGCATCACCGGAGATGAGGATGACATCAAAGGCATCCCAGCCTCTTTTTTCTGCTTCCTTTAATGATAAAGGTAGCCAATCGGAAATAGGGCGCTCTGGGTTCATATGACAAAGATACACCAAGAACAATGCGTGGTGAATTTTGTTGTAATTTTGTAGCTCAATTAACACATTATTTACTCTAAACTAAGATCAAAATGGCTTTTGAACTTCCCTCTTTACCTTATGCTTATGATGCACTAGAGCCGCACATCGATGCGCGCACTATGGAAATCCACCATAGCAAGCACCATCAAGCGTATACAACAAACCTCAATAACGCAATTGCAGGCACTGACATGGAAAACATGTCTATTGAAGAAATTTTATTGAACTGCAAAGACAAACCAGCTGTGCGCAACAACGGAGGTGGTTTCTGGAACCACAACCTTTTTTGGGAGACAATGGGTCCAAATGCCGGCGGCAACCCAACGGGAGAACTTGCGGCAGCTATCGATGCAGCGTTTGGTTCATTTGAAACATTCAAAGACGAATTCGCAAAAGCGGCTACTACCCGCTTTGGTTCAGGTTGGGCTTGGTTGTGCGTTACAAACGGCTCCTCAGAAATCTGCTCTACACCCAACCAAGACAATCCACTCATGGGCGAAGGCTGTAGCGGCACCCCAATTCTCGGCCTCGACGTTTGGGAACACGCTTACTATTTACATTACCAAAACCGTCGTCCAGACTACATCAATGCGTTTTTTAACGTCATCAACTGGGACGTTGTTGCCGCTAAATTTGCCGCAGCGAAATAAGCAAAAGTTACTGCATACAAAAAGGGCGGCCCTGCGGGCCGCCCTTTTTATTGTGTTAAAGATCTAAGCTTAAAAATTAACTTGTGCTTGGATACGCAGTAAATTACCTCTTTGGAAATTTGTTGGGTTCGCAGCATCCTCAAAGCGTCTTGCAGACATCGTATACATGACTACCAATTCAAAATTCTTGTTAGGTTGCCATTCAGCGCCAATTTCAAGTTCTTTTACTTCGTAACTTCTGGCGTCAAGTTCGTGTTTTTTACCGCCGTCGTAATATTGGTAACGGCTAAATGGAATCAAAGTCTGACCCTTGAAATCTAGCTTGTAGCTGGCTGTAATAAACCCGCCTTTTAATGGGCTTTCAATAATTGAATTGGTCAATTTGTCGTATTCCGGCCCGCGGCCAATATTGTATTCAGCTAGAATTCCAAATGGTTTTGGATACAAGACAAACGTAGCACCTATGCGCTCGTCGTCGTATAACTTATCTGTTGCGGTTCCTACACCTGAAGTTGTAGATAAAAGTGTAAACTGACCTTTGTATGCCTGAACGCCTGCCTCAATAACTTGATTCTTGATCTGCACTGGGTAAGAAGCTCTTGCTACAACATGCTTATTCGGGTTCAATTCCGGGCGATTAGCTGTTTGTCCGTTGTATACACCGATACCTAAAACACCGTAGTCTCCTGATCCCTTTAATCCTTCGCTTACTAACGAGGAGAATAACTTTCTCGTTTTTGCTGGAGCCCAATAGAAGAAAACACCGAGGTCGCGCTCATTTGTAACTGCACTATTTAAAGCATCGGCGCGATCCAAAGGCAAACGATTTTGGGATGATTGCATGTTTTCAAAGCCATAAGGAACTTTTGATTGCCCAATTCTAAATCGAAATTCATTTTTCTCATCCAAGCCCACATCAAAATAAGCATCACGAAGTTGTCCGAAATGCATAGCACTCGAAGAAGGAGCGCTTGCAAAATCAGGTTGTATGTAAAAATAAACTCTAGGGCTTACTTGACCGTAAAAAATCAAACGCATACGGCGGATAAAAAAGTCGTTATCGCCACCCCAGCTTTTATCACATTGTTCGCATTCTAAATCTTCATTAGTCTGAAGAAGACCATTGTAGCGAACCTGCATGTAGCCGCGCATCTGAACGCTTTCATACCATTTTTTTGCCGTAGCCGGCGTTTTTGCTTTTGTCGTATCGCTTATCGTCTGAGCGTTGAGCCCAAAAGAGCAAAAGAAAACGAGCAATAAAGAATAAACATTTGTCATTTGTCGTGTTATTAATTTCAAAGCCAAAATTATATCCTTCATATTGAGTTAACATATCATTTACATTCATTTAACTTTTAAATAATCTTGTTGACAATTTGGTAACATAAGATTTATAAATGATGTCAATTAAGCTCTCTAAAAGCTCAATACTCCTTTACTTCAAAAGAATCTAATGTTATGTTTACGTTAACAAACCGTTCGCATTTTCACAAACACTTGGGATAGACATACATTTGCTCAAAAAACAATAATTATGGCTGGAATTTTAAGTTACTTCTTACCGAAAGACAAAGTATTTTACTCCTTATTTGAAGATGCGAGTAATAACCTCGAACGCATTGCACAAAAGCTTCAACAAGTGGTGCACGAATCTGATTTCAACAAGCGTGCTGCGCTCATCGAAGAGATGCGCGACATCGAACATCAGAATGATAACATTACCCACCAAATTTTCATCGAACTCGGTAAAAACTTTATCACGCCATTTGACCGCGAAGATATTCACGCCTTGGCTTCAGCACTAGACGACATCGCTGATTACATTTACGCTTCCGGGAAAAAAATCAACTTCTATAAAATTGATCCTATTTCTGATCAGGGTATCCAAAAAACAGCTGCGGCCATCAATGATGCAGTTGTTGCTGTAAAAGCAGCAGTTATGGAATTGCGCAACCTCAAGAACACCCAAAAAATCATTGAGTGTGTGATCAAAATCAACAGCATTGAAAACAACGCCGATAACATTTTTGACATGAGCATTGAGCAATTGTTCAATTCTGATGTCGATGCAAAAGAATTGATCAAGCGTCGCGAATTGTATATGGTCATGGAAACAGCTACAGACAAATGTGAAGATGCTGGTAACGTGATCGAATCGATAGTTGTTAAATACGCCTAATCAATAGGCGACTTCATTTAAAGCCAAACAAATGTTTACTTTATTATTAATCGTAATCGGCATTGCGTTGCTCTTTGACCTTGTCAATGGTTTTCACGACGCCGCAAACTCTATTGCAACTGTAGTTTCAACAAAAGTCCTTACGCCATTTCAGGCAGTTCTTTGGGCAGCATTGTTTAATGTCATTGCGTTTTGGGTTTTTGACATGAGCGTTGGTAACACAGTAGCCAAAACCGTTGACAACAATGCAATTGACCTGTGGGTAATCCTAGCAGGTCTTCTTGCAGCTACCTTTTGGAACTTACTAACTTGGTGGTTAGGAATCCCTTCCTCTTCTTCACATACGCTGATTGGCGGGTTTGCTGGGGCAGCCGTTGCCCACGCAGGTTTTGGTGTGATTGAAAGCGGTGAAATATTGAAGGTTGTCCTGTTTATATTCTTGGCTCCAATTATTGGTGGTTTCATTGCCTATCTGATTGCAGTAGTAACGATTTCACGCTCCTTTTGGAAAAAAATGCTCGTCATCCTGCTTTTATCAGGGGTCACTATCGGAGTCATGGAGTACATGATTGAATTCATTGATATGAAACCTATCATGATGTACATCGTGATAGGCATGATCGCGGTATTCATTCTCGTATACATTTGGTTTGAACTCGCTTACGGAGCTAAAAAACCTTCAGCCGTGAAAGAGGCCAACATGCATAAAAAGCTTCAATTACTTTCGTCAGCAGCGTTTTCCTTAGGACACGGCGGTGCAGACTCCCAGAAAGTGATGGGTATTATTTGTGCGGCACTGTTAGTCTACGGAAATATGGGTAGACAAGGAAAACTAGAAAACCCAGTACCAAAAGATTTGCGCATTACTGAACTCATGCAGATTGAATTTGACGATGCCGATGGCAAGAAGCATAAATTCAAGCCAGAAGTAGCGGAGGTCAATGGCCAAGTTTATTTCATCGATCACAAAGAGGTCATTGATGCAGCAACAGGTACCTCTCTTTACACTGAAGACGGTAAAGCCCTTGCAACTGTTCAAGGCGCGCCATCTTTCAAAGCAATTGATGACGAAATGCACAAGATCGAAATCTTCACTTTTGGCGATGCGCTGTGCGATGCCAAAACCAATGACACCATTTTCTTGGATAAAACCATTGACACCACTTACAAGTACGCAAGTATTTTTGGAGCATACATTGATGGTTCAACAGGCGAATTGCGCGAAGGACATAAAATCAAAACAAAAGTACACTCTGATACGATGCCTTTTTGGGTATCTTTCGGTTGCTACTTGATGATCGGTATCGGAACCTTGATGGGTGGCTGGAAGATTGTCAAAACAATGGGAACTAAGATCACCAAGGTGACACCGCTGGAAGGTGTTTGCGCCGAAACCGCAGGGGCACTGACTCTGTTTACGGTATCTCAGTTTGGAATCCCGGTTTCGACAACCCACACCATCACTGGTTCAATTATTGGCGTAGGTGCCACCAAGCGTTTGAGTGCGGTGCGCTGGGGCGTCACCATTAACTTACTTTGGGCGTGGATATTGACCATACCAGTGAGTGCGTTACTCGCCGCCATATTTTACTATCTGATTATTTGGTTCAAATAAGTTGAGCTTATTTTCATCGAAAAAGGGCGCTTAGGCGCCCTTTTTGCGTAAATATTCATTGAATTTTTGTAATTATTTAAAATTGCTTAATTTTAAGGCAAATCTAAAAAATCAACTATGAAAAAACTTTTACTTACCATTAGTGCTGTTGTACTTTCTGCTACAACTTACGCACAGGTGATCGCTGCGGGTATCTCACCTCAAAGCATTGTCGCCAACTACACCCACACTTGGGCTGATCCAGGAAGCGGTTGGGGAACTCCTGACTTTAACATCCCAGGAACTTTTGTTCAGGATACCCTCAAAGTCGTAGACGACGGTTCTACCGGAACCAACGCGCAAGGAAACCCAATTTCTGCAGAAGGTTGTAACCCATTGATCAACGACCTTACTGGTAAAATTGCGGTTATCTTCCGCAATACCTGTGAATTTGGTGTGAAAGCATTGAACGCACAAAACGCAGGTGCTGTTGGTGTCATTATCGTTAACCGCAACCCAGGAGAAGTTATTGCGATGGGTGCTGGTGCACAAGGTGCCAACGTAACTATTCCGGTTGTCATGCTCGACCTTACAGACGGTCTGAACCTCATCTCTACAATGGCTAATGGCCCTGTAGTGATGTTCTTGGGCAACAAAACAGGTTTATTCCCTAACGACGGTGGTATTTCTGCCAATGCGGCGCTTTTGCCACGTCAAGGCATGATTCCTTCTCAATTGGCTCAAAACGGAACAGAATTCAATTTTGACCTCGGTGCACGCGTTTACAACTATGGAAACCAACCACAAACGATGTCTTTGAATGCCAAAATTACCAATCCATCAGGAGCAACTGTTTATGACAACACCGTTTCTAACATGGCTGTTGCCGCTGGCGACTCTGTAGACGTAGACCCAAGTGCTGCCAACAACTTGCCAAACTTCTCTTTGGCTTCTTACCCTGCTGGCACTTACACCTTAACTTATACAGTTGGTTTGGCTGTTGCCGATGATTATGTAGCAGACAACACACTTGTATCTACATTCACCGTTACTGACTCTATGTTCAGCTACGCACAAGCAGACCCAACAACTGGTAGCCCTACAGGTGGTAACTACTACCGTCCAGGTACAAACAACCAAACTTACTCTGCTTGTCAAGTTCTTGACAACGCCAACGCAAGCCGCCTCAAAGCAACAGGTATCTATTTCTCAGCTACAACTTCTGCTGCATCAGGTGTATTGCTTACAGGTGAAGAAATGGCACTCTACCTTTACAAGTGGGAAGATCCTTTTACAGACCTTAACGATGCAAACCTTGCGTTTAACACGCTCACAGAAGTAGCTAACGGTTTTTACTACTATCCAGACGATCTTCAAGGTCAAACTGTTTTCGGTGCTTACACAACACCAGTTGCTTTAGAAGACAACCAACGCTATTTAGCTTGTGTACAAACAGTAAACCTCAACCTTTACATGGGTCATGAAAATGGCACCAACCTTACTTGGAACGAAGCTTACTACCTTCAGCCAATGGCTCCAAACGAAAGCGATGGTACTTGGTATGCAGCTGGCTTTGGATCAGATATCCCTAGCTCAGTTGCTATCGGTGTTGCTGACAACGATGTAAACGTTGCAGAATTAACTACTGTTGCAGGTAAAGCTTTCCCTAACCCAGCTAACGACGTAGTTACTGTTGCTATCGAAGGTGAAGGAACAGCTCAATTGACAGTTACTGACGTAGCAGGTAAAGTAGCTATGGCTGCTTCATTAAACCTTGCTGCTGGTCAAGATAACGTGAATATCGCAGGCTTGACTTCAGGTCTTTACATTTTCAACGTTACACTTGAAAACGGTAAAACTGCACAATTCAATGTTGTGAAAAAATAAGTTCAACTCACTTTGAACATGAAAGGGACGGGCAACCGTCCCTTTTTTATTTGCTATCTTTGTGGTATGTCAAAAGCATCGTATACAGTTACGGCAGCACTTCCTTATGCCAACGGCCCCCTTCATTTAGGACATGTCGCCGGCGTTTATTTACCTGCCGATATTTTTGTTCGTTTTTTAAGAATGAACAACCACGACGTCGCCTTCATTTGCGGCGCCGACGAACACGGCGCAGCCATAACCCTACGCGCTAAAAAAGAAGGTCTCAGCCCTAAAGACATCGTAGACAAATACGATGGCATCATCAGAAATGCTTTTCAAGACTTTCAAATTAGCTTTGACATCTTTCACCGCACCTCTAGTGAGTTGCACCACCAAACTTCAGCTGACTTCTTCAAACGCCTTTATGACCAAGGGCAGTTTACCGAAGAGGTTTCTGAACAATACTTTGACGAACAATACCAACAATTTTTAGCAGATCGCTACATTACCGGCCAATGCCCAAAATGCAGCAACCCCAGCGCCTACGGCGATCAATGCGAAAAATGCGGTTCAGACCTCAGCCCCACAGACCTCATCAATCCTGTTTCCACGCTCAGTGGAAGTAAGCCCATTCTCAAAAGCACCTCTCATTGGTACTTACCCATGGATCAGCACGAGACCTGGCTCAAGGAATGGATTCAAGATGGCATTTTGGATGGTCAAAAACAACACGAGCCCAAAGAATGGCGCAATCAAGTCATTGGCCAATGCATGTCTTGGATCAATGGTGGCCTGCGCCCCCGCGCCATGACACGTGACCTCGATTGGGGTGTAAAAGTGCCGCTTCCGAATGCAGAAGGTAAAGTACTCTACGTTTGGCTAGACGCACCTATCGGCTATATTTCGGCTACCAAACAATGGGCGCTTGATAACGGCAAAGATTGGGAGCAATACTGGCTCAAATCCAAAGCCCAAGACCGCAAGTTGGTCCACTTTATCGGCAAAGACAACATCGTATTTCACGCCATTATCTTCCCAATTTTACTCAAAAACCACGGCGATTTCATTTTACCTGACAACGTTCCGGCCTACGAATTCTTGAACCTCGAAGGCGACAAATTCTCCACCTCCAGAAACTGGGCAGTTTGGCTCCATGAATACCTCGAAAGCTATCCGGATAAAATCGATGAGCTCAAATACGTACTTACCGCAATTGCCCCAGAAACCAAAGACTCCGAATTTACCTGGAAAGAATTTCAGACGCGTGTCAATTCTGAGCTCGCCGATATCATGGGCAACTTCGTCAACCGCACTTTGGTGCTCACCAATAAATACTATGAAGGTCAAGTACCCGCGGCTGGTCAGTTCACCGAAGAAGACCAACACATTATTGCTCAAATTCAAGAGATACCCACACGCATATCCAAATTAGCTTACGCCTACAAGTTGCGCGAGGCGCAGACAGAAATGATGCAGTTGGCACGCATCGGCAACAAATACCTCGCCGACAACGAGCCCTGGAAACTCATTAAAACCGACCCAGAGCGCGTTCAAACCATTATGCACCTTGCCTTGCAAATCACTGCCAACCTGCAAATTGCGTGTCAACTTTTCTTGCCGGCAACTGCAGACAAACTCTCCAAAATGCTCCATGCATCTTGGGATCAATATTCAGACCTCGGCCGCACTGACCTGCTAAAAGCTGGTCACCAAATTGGTGAAGTACAAATTATGTTTGCCAAAATCGAAGATGCGCTCGTCGAAACAGAAATCAATAAATTAAAGGCCACAGCAGCCACACAAAGTAAATTCCCTCCAATGAAAGACGCCATCGCCTTCGACGACTTCACCAAAATGGACCTTCGTATGGGTACCATTCTTGCCGCTCAAAAAGTCGAAAAAGCAGACAAACTACTCCAACTTACCGTTGATACCGGCATAGATCAGCGTACAATTGTCTCTGGCATTGCCGAACACTATGCCCCCGAAGACATCAT
>JAJTGF010000042.1 GCA_021299335.1 Cryomorphaceae bacterium | reverse complement strand
TTGTTGTTCTCCGCGTAAATATAATATTCAAACGTTAGACCATCCACGGGTGCTTCCACCCCATATTGATGGTCTCCGGCAGCACCATCATTATGCGCACCATCGTCAAACATTTGAATGCGATTGAATTTGAGCTGATGATTACCTCGGTAACCAAGATATACAGCAGATTCATTACTCGTTGTAGCATTGATCGTTATGTTGGTTCCGTATGGAAGCGGAGAAGTGGCCGCACCGTGATTAACGATTGCGGGTGCTTGTAAAAGATAGGCTGCATTGGTGCTGAAAAATTGAGCGCGCGCATCCATCAAAGCCTTGATGCCTGGGATACTGCCACCGCCACCAGGACCACCACCTGATACAGCTGTAGTGAGGCTATTTAAATATTGATTGTAAGTATAAAACTTAAAGGGGTCGGCCTGAATGGAGGAGTCGGCGAGCGCCATTAAGTTCTGAGCCCAAGTTTCGTATTGGCCACTCGCAAACATTTCTTGAACCATGGTACGTACGTGGGCCATGTACATGCGCTTGTAAAGCGGACTGGCCATTATTTGCTTGATCAAGGGGTGGTTATTGGATGTGGCGTTGGAGAATGGATCGAGGGCCGACGGCGTAAAAGTTCCGGATCCTGTTCCGCCAGGAAAACCACCGAAACTCATATTGACATCCCATACGGTTGGAACAAAACGCCCATTGGCATCCCAACTGAGGTAATAATTCTGACGAAACGCACCGCTGTAAGAATCGAGGTTAACTAAAACGTTATTGAAAGCGAGCATCCAGATGGCGCGGTCAATGTCTAATGTAGCTTCAATGTTCTGAAAATCATTGTTGAGTGTATTGCAGAGCGCCACCAAACGATTCCAACCAAAGTCGGATTGTAACTCGTAGCCATTGAAATAAGTCGAGCTATCTGCACCGAGGTACTTGAGATCGGGACTTGTGCCGCCCCCTGGCCCTGCTCCGCCAACTGGATTACACTTAAAATACGTGTCGTCGGAATGGTAATAATGTGCTTGATTGAAGTCATCGGAGATCGCTTCATTGTTGGTATACACCCCTCTATACTGGCCATTGATATAGACACGTGCAAAATTGGAACGCGGGCAATCCATATAGTTTTCCAAAATTTGGTACGAGAGGATTTCACGGATCATGGAGGGGTCTTTGTAGCAATTTGAGAGCTTGATGTCAGTGATGCCGTGGTAATCTTGGTTGCTCTTGATGGTGTTGAGCTCGATGCGCAGCGGATTTTTCTGATTGGTAGGGTTATAAGAACTATTACCCTTGTAACGCACCCCGCAAGAATCGAAAGAAACGCCATTGATGCGCACAGAGTCGGCGTATATATAAGTTTCGGTGGCTTCATTGGCATCGAGTTGTGCATCCCAATTGGTAAAGGAAAAGAACAGCTCAATCACTTGTATGGTGTCGCGCTCGTAAAAATTTTGAGCATTTAATGCGGAAGAAAAGAAACATGCAAAGCAGAGAGATGGAAAGAGAAAACGAGACATAAAATGAGTTTTGTTTAAGTCGGATGAAGGTACTGATAAGTTGTAAAATACTATCTTTGAACTATGAAGTTACCAATTTTATGTATCCTGAGCAGCGGATTGCTCTTTAATAGTTGTGCACAAACCCCTCAAAAAGAGGTGCGTAAGCGCGAAGTTGTGCAAATTCAAACCCAATTTGAATTACAAGATTTTTTAAAAGACAACAAAGACCTCGATGCCGCTGTCGATAAAGTTTTTGCAACCCTAGATGATACCGCAATCGTGGCGCAGCTCATCATGCCAGCTGTTGGGCGCCTTGGGCAAGAAAAAACAACCATTGACCAACACATTAAAGACCGCATTATCGGCGGCGTATTAATGCTCAACGGCACCAAAGAGGGCTTCACCTCATGGATTACCGATTTTGAAAAGCAAAACAAAACCTACGGTAATTTACCCTTTTTATATAGTGCAGATGCGGAACCGAGTTTGGTCAATCGCAAAATTGCAGGCTCTACGCTCGTCAAGAAAGCCAATGAAATGCAATCCATTGAAGAAGTGAGAACTTGTGCTCAAACCATTTCAAAAGATCTCAACGACATTGGTATCAATTACAACTTTTCTCCTGTTGTCGACATGTCGCCAAACGCTACTGTAGGATTCCGAAGCTTTGGCGCAGTGCCCGCCAACATTATTCCGTGGTCTGGTGCATTTATTGAAGAAACACAAGCGCAAGGTATTATTGCAACAGCCAAACACTTCCCTGGTCACGGCCTGGTCTCGGGCGATACACACAAAGCCTTGCAAGTAATCGACGGAGAACTCAAAGAAATTCAGAATTATCCACCACTCATTGCCCAAGGCGCATTGTCCATAATGGTGGCACACATCGCCGTTCAGAACAATCCAAAATACAATACAAACGGACTTCCTTCTACATGTTCAAAAGCTATAGTAACGGACTTGCTCAAAACAGAAATGGGATTCAAGGGACTTGTAGTTACCGACGCCATGAACATGGGCGGTGTGGTTGCTGTGCCTGAAGCCGCCTACAAAGCGGTTGCAGCAGGTTGTGATATCGTGCTGATGCCAGTAGATGCCAAAAAAGCACACGCTGAGCTACTTGCACATTACCGCAAAGATGCAGCATTCAAAGCGCAAGTAGATGCCGCAGCCAAGAAAATCATTCGCATGAAAATTGCACTCGGGTTGTTGAATGCTAAGTAGTCAGGTATAAATCGATTAAACCCTCAGGAGCTTTGATATAGAGCTCCTTTTTTTTGCGCACTACTTTTTCAATTAGGCCTTCGAAAATGGGAATCAAAATTTCGGTGCCATTGAAATTGACTTGCAATAAAGGATTGGCAGTCATGTCAATCACATCTTCAACGATGCCAATTGCGCCTTTTTGTGCGTCAAAAACGCTGAAACCAATGACTTCGTGGTCGTAGAAAGAGGTCTGGTCGAGTTCTGGCAATACTTCAAGTGGTAGATAGGCTTTTTTCTTAACCAAGCGCTTGGCTGCCTCTTCGGTTTCAATACCTTCAAATTTAATGGCAGCAAATCCTTTGTTCTTGAGTTTGAAGCCTTCGATGAAAAATGGGGTGAGCTGGCCGTTGATGTCTAGATAAAGGGCATCGAGCCCTTGGTAATCGGCCGGATTAGAAACGTCTAAAAACAGCGAAACTTCACCTTTAAATCCGTGAAGTTTCGCGATAAGACCTAAATAATAGCAATCTTGAATTTGCATATGCTTATTCAGCAGCAGCCTCTTCAGATGCTTCTTCAGCAGCAGGAGTTTCTTCAGTTGCAGGAGCTTCTTCAGCAACTACTTCTTCAGTTGCAGGAGCTTCTTCGGCAACTACTTCTTCAGTTGCAGGTGCTTCTTCGGCAACTACCTCTTCAGTTGCAGGTGCTTCTTCGGCAACTACTTCTTCAGTTGCAGGTGCTTCTTCGGCAACTACCTCTTCAGTTGCAGGTGCTTCTTCAGCAACTACTTCTTCTACTTCTGGTGTGTTTTTAGCTTCAACAGCGGCTGCTTTTGCAGCATTGGCTGCTACTTCAGCTGCCATGCGATCTGCTTTTTGTTTTTCTGCGTTTTTAGCCAAACCTGAAATTTTACCTTCGATTTTAGCTTCTTTACTCGCCAACCATTGATTGAAACGCTCTTCTACTTGCTCAGCAGTAAGTGCACCTTTTTTCACGCCGTTTAGCAAGTGATTTTTGTACAATACTCCTTTGTAAGATAGAATAGCACGAGCAGTATCGGACATTTCTGCACCAGTCTGAACCCAAGCAAGGGTCGCATCAAAATTGATGTCGATGACAGCAGGGTTAGCAGTTGGGTTGTAAGTTCCGAGTTTTTCGATGAATTTACCATCGCGTTTTGCACGGCTGTCAGCAGCTACCAAGTGAAAAAATGGTTTGCCTTTTTTACCGTGTCTTTGAAGACGAATGCGTGTTGCCATTGTACTTTACAGTTTTGGGTACGAAACCCAGGTTTATAAATAAGTGAATTAAGGGTGCAAAGATAGCTATTTTATTTCAATGCGACAAACTTATTTGCCTTGCGCCTTAAATACAATAATGACGGTATAAAACATGATTTTGAGATCGAGGGCCAAGCTGCGATTTTTCATGTAAATCAGGTCGAATTTCATGCGCTGCAACATTTGCTCCACATTTTCGGCAT
Source organism: Cryomorphaceae bacterium (assembly GCA_021299335.1). GTDB lineage: Bacteria > Bacteroidota > Bacteroidia > Flavobacteriales_D > Crocinitomicaceae > UBA952. The sequence continues at coordinate 7,452 of JAJTGF010000042.1, read as the reverse complement.
AACCGTACTTGACTTGCCCCCAGGATGTAATACCAGGGCGAACGCGCGTGAGGTGCATGTATTGCGGTTCAATCTCTACAATTTGATCAATGTAAAATTGGCGCTCCGGGCGGGGCCCCACTAAGGACATTTGCCCTAAAAGCACATTCAAAAACTGCGGAAATTCATCTAATCTTGTTTTGCGCATGAAGCGCCCTATTGGCGTAATGCGCGGATCACCTTCGGAGGATAGTTGTGGACCAGCCTTTTCTGCATCGGTATACATCGTGCGGAATTTGATGATTTTAAAGCACTTTCCATCGCGTCCTACCCGGTCCTGCAAAAAGAAGATCGGTCCCGAAGAGGAAAGTTTGACGGCTATTGCAGAGAAAATAAAGAACGGAATGAGGCAAATGAGTGCAAAAAAGGAAAACAAAATATCCATTAGTCGCTTTACAGCTCTTTGCCAATAAGGCATGACATCCGGATTGATTTCGATCAACAGTGCGCCGTAAATATTGGTCATGTCCACAGAACCCGCTAAAATGCTATACATATCCGGTAGAATGCGAATGCGGATCTTGCCGTTATCGATACGTGCGATGATAGATTGCAAGCGGTCGTGGTCTGAACTCTCAATGGCAATAATCACTTCTTCTACTTTGTGAGCTTCTAAAACTCCCTCTAAATCTGGAAGTTTACCGAGATGAGAAAGCTGCGGAGAAAGCAAGTTATCTCGGCCATTCACTTGAATGAATCCTACAAAATGATTGATCATGTTGGGAGCAGCAAGCAACTCTTGATAGATTTCTATTGCGCGTTCATTACCTCCGATGATCAAGGTTTTAAAGCCGTGGCCAGCAGCTTTGATGTAACGGATCAAAAGCGTGGTAAATAGCACCCTTCCAAATGAGGTGAGACCAAAATGGATCATAAAGAGCCAAATGGTGAGCTGATAAAAATTCTGATACGAGCGCACTTGGTCATCTAAAAGGAGTGTAAAGAACAACACAATTGTTCCGAAGAACGAGGCAGCAAGGCTCAAATTCAGGACCTTCAGACGGAAAAGGCGCCTGATTTCGTGGTAGGTACCCTGAAAAAGATAAAATAACAACCAGAAAAAAGGCAGTATAAGAACGCCGAGCCAAAAATTCTGGTCAGCGTGAAAAGGTTTTGCTTCGATGTGTACCTGACGAATATAAAAGAACAAACCCCAAGAGCTGCTGGCAGTGAGTAAATCTATACAGACCAAGAACGCTATCCAAAACCGATCTTTCATCAAAAATAAACGACTTTGATGTTATCAATCAGGATGAAATTACTAGAGATGGCCGTATCGTGAAAGGCGCGAAAAGCCTGAATATAATTGGTATTATTAGGCCCCGCCGTGATCACTTCGCTCAGTAAAATGTATATTTTCTTCCATCGCAGGGCATTCAGCGGACTTTTGTTCATGGTCACCATGGCATTTTCGGTCACGCCATTGGCATTGACAAACAATAGATAATTGGTGAACGGCACCGAATTGCAATAGTCAATTTCAAGCATCGCTTGCTTATTTTTAGGAATAGTGAGTTGTTGGTCTTGGTTGGTATTGGCCACCCATATAGAATCGGTTGCGCTCAGCATGACTTTTGCATAATAATTTCCATTGAACCACTTGAGGGTATCATTGGCTAATGTCAGGTGAGCAGAGGAGGTATTTGGATCATCGGTGAGTTTGATATTGATGTCCTCGAAATCTTCGATCCAAAAGTTGACGTTGTCTTTGTAGTGCGTGACGGGCGTAACGGTAAGCGTTTGATTTTTGACAAAAACTCCATTGAGTTCAAAGGGAACAAGGTGTTCGTTGCGCATTTTGGTAGCAGAAATGCCATTGACGCGTATGGTTGGGTAGATGCGGATATTGGCAGCGCCTTCTTTTAGGATCGGGATTTTGAATGGCACTTCAAATACGCCGATGAGTTGTTCATCTACATATACCCACGCATCAGTGAGGTTGTGGGTCAGTTGGCCCTCTTCTCCGTTCAAGCTTGAATTGGCTTCTAAAACCCATTCGTTCACTTCGAGCCAAGCGGGGTCTGGGTTATTTTTGACGCAGGCGCTCAAGAGAAGACCTAAATAAAGTAGGTAGCGATATGCCATGTTTACGGAACGAAAGAGACGCATCTTTATTGTATCGAATGGTTACTTTTTTGTTGTAACTGAACTTGGGCAAGCAGCTCTATGCGCTCGGCGAGCTCAAGCGCGCTCAGGCCTTGAACAGCTCCTACCTTAGGTGAGAAACCGGACTGCAAACAATTTGCAAAATCTTGCCATTGTGACTGCAGCGCATTTCCAGGTAACACTGCTATTTGTTCAAACGCAGCATGCGCACTTCTCTGTACTTGAACCTGCTGCTGCAGCAAATCTATGTCTAAGCTGAGTGCTGCTGTTTGTATGGCCAAACTTCGTTGTTTATCAGTGGCTATGCGAGACGCCGCTAATGTAGCTACACAACCATCTTCATAAGTCAGTTGAACCTCGACGGAATCGGCAAAACTACTTTGTTCGGAACGCGCCTCAACCACCATGCTTTTAATGGCGGAGTTATGCAGCGACAGCAGTATATCGATGTCGTGGATCATGAGGTCAAAGACGACCGAAACATCTGTGCCTCTTGATTGGAAGGGCGCACAGCGGCTTGCTTGAAAAGTGCGGATAGCCTGTTGCTGCAATAGTTTGCTTGCTTGAAGCCATGCAGGATTGAAGCGCTCGACGTGACCAACTTGGACAAAACCGTTCGTTTCAATTTGTACACCAAGAAGATTTGTCGCTTCTTGCAGTGTCGCACACATTGGTTTTTCAATAAACACCGCCTTGCCTTTTCTAAGGGCTAAATTTGCCAATTCATAATGTGAAGGCGTACTGGCAATAATGCCAATGGCGTCTATTGCATCTAGCAAGTTGTCGTAGTCGTCGAAAACGGCAATTGTTGGATAGATTTGCTGTATTTCTTTGGCTTTTTCTGGGTGGCGATCATGAACACCGACCAATTGAAAGGCAGCAGAAAGACCTTGCAACACCTGGAGGTGTATACGGCCCAAATAACCCAAACCGACAATGCCAATGCGTATCATTTTCAAATAAAAAAAGCCATTAATCGGCAGACTAATGGCTTTGAGCTGATATAGGATTCAAACTTATTTCTTAACCGTTTCTACAACCGCTTTGAAAGCTTCTGGGTGGTTCATGGCTAAATCGGCAAGTACTTTGCGATTGAGTTCGATACCACTTTTGTGAACGGCTCCCATAAACTGTGAATAGCTCATGCCGTGTTGGCGAGCTCCCGCGTTGATACGGGTAATCCAGAGTGAACGGTAGTTTCTTTTCTTTTGCTTGCGTCCGGAGTACGCGTAAACGAGCCCTTTTTCAATGGCATTTTTAGCGACGGTCCAAACATTTTTACGACGACCAAAGTATCCTTTGGCCAATTTCATCAAGTTCTTTCTGCGAGCTCTTGATGCGACGTGATTTACTGATCTTGGCATAATTTTTTAAATTTTTTGGTAGGGAGTGCTTCGCGAGAAGACTTCAGGGACTCAGTACCGGGTTCTACAATTTAATAACCGTTAAGTGACTATTTCATACACAATTGCAACTTCACATTGGAGAGGTCAGCATCGTGAACCAAACCGGCATGCGTAAGATTGCGCTTACGTTTTGTAGCCTTTTTGGTCAAGATGTGGCTCTTAAATGCATGCTTGCGCTTGATTTTGCCACTTCCAGTGATGGTGAATCGCTTCTTTGCACTGGATTTTGTTTTCATTTTAGGCATTTGACTTGCTTTTTTTTGAGTTAAACTTCTATATCAGCTTCTTATTTCTTTTTTGGGTTGATCATTAAGATCATTTTTTTACCTTCTAACTTAGGTAGTTGTTCTACGACGCCGAGGTCAGCGAGTTCTTGGGCAAATTTGAGCAATAAAATTTCTCCTCTGTCCTTGAAAACGATGGTTCTTCCTTTGAAGAAAACGTAGGCCTTGACCTTACTACCTTCTTCGAGGAATTTTTTTGCGTGAGCCAACTTAAAAGCGAAATCGTGGTCGTCGGTGTTGGGTCCAAAACGGATTTCTTTTAAGATGACTTTACTTTGCTTGGCTTTCAGTTCTTTTTGCTTGCGCTTCTGGTTGTAAATGAACTTCTTGTAGTCCATGATTTTACAAACCGGCGGCGTTGCATTTGGAGAGATCTCAACAAGATCCATGTCTTGTTCTTCAGCTAGGGCGATGCCTTTGGCAACGCTCATTACTTGTGGTTCTTCTCCTTCGATAACAAGCCGAATCTCTGACGCATAAATTTTTTCATTGATGCGGTGCTGAGCTGCTTCTTCTCTTTTTACAAATGGTTTTGAGTTTCTTCTCATTCAGTGGTTAGTTCAACTTAAGCCAGTTCTGCGGAAATTACTTCCTGAATCAAGTCCGCAAATTTGTTCAGGTCCATGCTACCGTGGTCTCCGACGCCGCGTTGTCTGACTGCAATTGAGTTAGATTCGGCTTCTTTTTCACCAACGATGAGCATGAAAGGTACTTTTTTGAGTTCTGCATCGCGAATTTTCTTGCCGATTTTCTCGTTGCGATCGTCAATAAGTCCGCGAATATCGGAATTATTTAGGAATTCTAAAACTTTTTCTGCGTAGTCGTTGTATTTATCGGAGATTGGCAAGATGATAAATTGTTCTGTAGAGAGCCAAAGTGGAAAGTCTCCGGCGCAATGTTCGAGTAAAACCGCAACAAAACGTTCCATAGAACCGAAAGGCGCTCGGTGGATCATGACCGGACGGTGCTTTTGATTGTCGGCGCCAATGTATTCGAGCTCAAAACGCTCAGGCAAGTTGTAGTCTACTTGAATTGTCCCTAATTGCCATTCACGACCAAGGGCATCTTGAACCATGAAATCGAGCTTTGGACCATAAAAAGCAGCCTCGCCATATTCGACGACTGTCGGGAGTTCTTTTTCGGCAGCGGCCTCTATGATGGCTTGCTCTGCGCGTTGCCAGTTTTCTTCGGAACCGATGTATTTGGCCCTGTTGACTTTGTCGCGCAGCGAAATTTGCGCTTTAAAGTTCTCAAACTTGAGGGTTTTGAGTACGTAAAGCACGATGTCGATGACATTTTTGAATTCTTCTTTGACCTGGTCTTGGGTACAGAAAATGTGTGCGTCGTCTTGGGTAAAGCCGCGCACTCTGGTGAGGCCGTGTAGTTCTCCTGACTGCTCATAGCGATACACCGTACCGAACTCTGCAAAGCGAGCAGGTAAGTCTTTGTATGAACGCGGCTTGCTTTTGAAAATCTCGCAGTGATGCGGGCAGTTCATTGGCTTGAGGTAGAATTCCTCGTTGGGATCTGGGGTGCGAATCGGCTGAAAGGAATCGGCACCGTATTTTTCGTAGTGGCCAGAGGTAACGTACAGCTCTTTGTTGCCGATGTGCGGGGTAATCACTTGTTGGTAACCCGCTTTTCTTTGGGCTTTTTTCAGGAAGTTTTCTAGGCGCTCGCGCAGCGCAGCACCTTTGGGCAACCAAAGCGGCAAGCCCTGCCCTACTTTCTGACTAAACGTAAATAATTCGAGCTCTTTACCCAGTTTGCGGTGATCGCGGCGCTTGGCTTCTTCTACTCTTTCGAGGTATTCGGTAAGCTCTGCTTGCTTGGGAAAGGTAATGCCGTAAATACGGGTCAATTGTTTGTTTTTTTCGTCACCTCGCCAGTAGGCACCGGCAATAGCAGTTAACTTAACGGCCTTAATGAAGCCGGTGTCTGGGATGTGCGGGCCACGGCAAAGATCAGTAAAGTTACCTTGGGTATAGAAGGTGATGCTGCCGTCTGGTAGGTCTGCAAGCAATTCAAGTTTATAGGGATCTTGCTTCTGCTCGAAATAAGCGATGGCGTCTGCCTTGGAGATATCCTGACGTACAAACGGATTTTTGAGCTTGGCCAGTTCTTTCATTTTTTGCTCGATTTTCTCGAGGTCTTTTTCGGAGATGCTGTGCTCCATGAGGTCTATGTCGTAGTAGAAGCCGTTGGCTACTGGCGGGCCAATGGCCAATTTGATACCTGGGTAATAAAACTCAAGTGCCTCGGCCATGAGATGCGCAGAGGAGTGCCACATGGTAGATTTGCCATCGGCATCTGACCATGTAAGGAGTTGAAGACTGCAATTTTGAGTGAGGGGCGTGCTGGCATCTTTGATTTGATCGTCGATGCGAGCGGCAAGCACGTTGCGTGCCAAGCCTTCTGAAATGGATTGAGCCACTTGCATGGCGGTTGTTCCGGCGTCAAACGTACGAATGTTGCCGTCCGGAAAAGTAACTTGGATAGACATAGAACTTAAAAATGAACTGCAAATTTACAAAAAAAAGTGCAGATAAGCGCTATTTATTCTGACTGCGCAAGGCTTTCTGGAGGTCTGCTTGCATGGCGCGAAGTTGGCTTCCGAGCGCGGTATGATCGAGTTGGATATCGGGCAACTCTTTGGAGATGTAGGAGACAAAACGCCAAACTTCAAGTACTTCAGCAACAGGAACATCAAAGGGCTGATACAAAGGATTGGTAGAGCTCAGGCGCAATATTTGTTGGTCTTGAAGGAGATTTTGCACGTATTTGAACACGATGCCGTCTTCTTTGGTGACAACCACACAAGGTGTGTTATTAGGCAAACGCAACCAGTCTTGAACAAACTCACCTACGACGTAGGAACCGTGAACAACAGGAGGCATGGAGTCTCCGGCAATGGGAAATGCACGGTATTTGCGGTCTTTGGACAAAAATGGCAAGCGCAGCGTAGGCAGCTCTTGAAGATAACTTGGGTCTGCGTAGCCGCTGGTGTAACCAGCGCTCACCTTTTCGGAAATGAGCTCGATTTCTTCTTCGTTTAGGGTATTGACAACAGTGGTGAGGACACGCAGGTGCTGCCCACTCGCCTCTTTACGCCAAGAACCCACTAGGAGCTCTAATTCTGTATTGGAAAGCTGCGCTAATTGCTGAGACAAAAGCGCTTCTAAAGGAATGTTTTCAGACTGCGCTAATTGCAAAAGCAGCTCTAAACTGGGTTGCGCGACTTCGTTTTCATAACCGCTGTAGGTCGAGCGATTGAGACCGAGGGCTTGTGCCATTTCTTCTTGAGATTTGCCTTTTCTTTTGCGTAAGAACTTGAGATTTTGAGCGATGTACATAGCGCGAGTTGTTTGCTCAAAAGTAAAGAAAATAATCAATATCTCATCAAAATGATGGTTATTTTTTAATCAATTATTTTTCTACAAATTATTGGGCTTCAAATTTATAGGATATCCAACCTGTGGCACTGCCCTCACCGGGGCTGAAGCGCGATAATTTGGCGTATTTCAAAGCTTGCTCGATCATGCATGCACTGGCATTTTTACTTTTAGCAGCGATGTAGGTGGCTGCCGACACTTTTCCTGCAGCATTGACCTCTATTT
>JAJTGF010000106.1 GCA_021299335.1 Cryomorphaceae bacterium | reverse complement strand
CTTCAAGGAATTCAAAGATCCCAAAGCTTATGAGAATCTTGATTGGGGTAAAGTCAATTTTGAGCAATTCAAGGACAACCCAAATCAATATTCAGCGGTTGATTGGGGCAAGGTGGATTTTGCGAAATTTAAGGACAACCCTGATCAATATAAAAATCTCGATTGGGGCAAGGTTGACTTTAAGGACTTTAAGGATCCTGCCGCTTATAAAAATCTCGATTGGGGCAAGGTCGATTTCAAAGACTTTAAGGATCCCAAAGCCTATGGCAATCTAGATTGGGGTAAAGTCAATTTTGAGCAATTCAAGGACAACCCAGATCAATATGCGAGTGTTGATTGGGGCAAGGTGAATTTTACTCAGTTCAAGGACAACCCTGATCAATATAAAAATCTCGATTGGGGCAAAGTCGACTTCAAAGACTTCAAGGATCCCAAAGCCTATGGCAATCTAGATTGGGGCAAAGTCAATTTTGAGCAATTCAAGGATAACCCAGATCAATACAAGAATTTAGATTGGGGTAAAGTGAATTTCGATCAATTAAAAGATAATACGGAGCACTATAAGAACATTGATTGGGGTGAGGTAGATTACAAAGATTTTAAAAATCCAAAAGCTTATGATTCAATCGATTGGGGTAAAGTTCAGTGGAGCGAACTTGACTGGGAAGGCAAAGGTTCAGATTCAACCATAATTAAATGGGATCAAATCAATTGGGACGAGATTGCACTAGATGATCTCACTGTACGTAACAGCATTGAATGGAAGAATGTCAACCTAAAAGACAAGGCAGATATTGCATTGATTGGTCAAAAAACTGGAATGTCACTTATAGAGTTAAGTGCCTTGTAAAAAAACTCGTCAACATGCGAGTTTGAGTTTCCATATGCACGATTTGTTATAAATTGGGGTTTGATAATCAAGCCCCAATTTTTTCATTATCGACATGGCTGGTGTTCGGTAATAAGGCGAGTTTAGGTGCTCGCTCTTTTTTTGTATAAACAAAACATAGTGCTGAATTTTCCAAAAAATTATTAAAAACTAGGATCTTGCGATGGCAGACTGGAATGGCGGCTATGTCACGGACATCAACTACACGTTTGGTTATCAGATGGAGCTTAATCCTCTGAATGCTACTTTTGCGCTGCTGAGTTCAGGCTATGTGCCACCCGCACTAGGCACACATTGTGAGTTGGGTTTTGGTCAAGGAATTAGCGTCAACATCCACGCGGCTGCTTCAGGTAGTGAATGGTACGGGACCGACTTTAATCCGGCCCAAGTGGCTTTTGCAAAAGAGCTTGCAAATGTTTCTGGTTCATCTATACATCTCTATGATGAATCTTTCGAAGAATTTTGTGCACGATCAGATTAACCAGAATTTGATTCGATATGTCTGCACGGAATCTGGAGCTGGATTAGCGAAGAAAATCGAATCATCATTACAAAATTTATCCGAAAAAAACTAAAAATAGGCGGCGTTCTTTACATCAGCTACAACACGCAACCGGGGTGGGCTGCCATGGTCCCCATGCGTGACTTGCTTTCCGAGTATGCGCAGTTTGCCAGTAGTGAAAGCTCCGGACTCTTGAGCCGTATTGATGCATCGTTACAGTTTGCGGAAAAATTGATGGAAACCAAGCCGTTGTATGCCGTCACAAATCCAATAATTGCAGAACGATTAAAACAAATAAAAAATCAAAATAAAAACTATGTCGCGCACGAATTTTTTGGTGGAGACTGGCTCCCGATATCTTTCGCCCGAATGGCGCGTTACCTTGAATCGACCAAAGTCAACTTTGCTTGCTCCGCACGCCTTTTAGACCATGTTGACTTTATCAATCTCGAACCCGAACAGCGAGAGCTGATTGATACATTACCCGATCCATATCTCAAACAAACCGTAAGAGATTTTTGTGTCAATCAGCAGTTCCGTCGGGACTACTGGATTAAAGGTTTGCGAAAACTGGATATCGTCGAACGTAATGAATTACTGCGTGCACTAACGATCATCTTGATTCAACCAAGACCAGATGTCTTGTTGGAGGTAAAAGGAAAACTCGGCAATGCGACCATGAAGGATCCGATTTACGAGATGATTCTAGATCGTCTTTCTAATCATCAGCCAACCACGCTCGGTGATCTTGAAAAAAACTTGTTAAAGACTGAAGACTTCCAAAAAATCATACAAGCCTTGCTTATTTTGGCAGGCATTGGTGTTGTTGTGATTGCACAAAATCCAGAGGTCTCTAGCAAAATTAACCAAAACTGCCGACGTCTCAATGATCACTTGATTCGGAAAACTAGGGGCGGCGCAGATGTTTCATATCTGGCTAGCCCCGTTACCGGTGGCGGTATTCACGTAAGTCGTTTGGAACAGCTTTTTATTGGCAGCATCCGTGCTGGCTACCGGCTCCCTGAAGAATGGGCCGCAGACGTGTGGAAAGTCATGTCTCCTTTGGGCAAACTCGTAAAAGAAGGAAAAAAACTCGAAACGAATGAGGAAAATCTTTCAGAAATTACCTCATATGCAAAAAAATTTGCATCGGAACGATTGCCCTTATTAAATGCGTTAATGGTGGTATGAATTGTAGGCATGTTCATCAGGTTTCTGTGAAGGAATGTCTTGGCGAAGTAGCCAGAGATTTCAAGTTAATCGAGACGAGGTTTCGACAAGCCCATAATCACAACTAGCCGCTTTTGGAAACTACGATTAATTTTTGCAACGACGGCATTGAAGGAACCACTTTCCAAGCTTGAAATCGTATGTTGGGAAGTACCCATCTTCTGAGCAAGCTCATTCCTCCAATAATAGCGACACAAAAAAAAGAACACGCACTTTGTTTTTTTCATATTGAAACAAAATTATTTAGACTGATTATTAATTTATTTAATTGCTAACTAAAGGATTTTCATGACTACGATCACCATCGACAATAAACCCTACGACATCGACCAGCTCTCCAGCGAGGCCAAAGCGCAGCTTCAGAGCCTGCAGTTTTGTGATGCAGAGTTGGCCCGTTTACAAGCCCAAACGGCTGTACTGCAAACCGCGCGCATGGCGTATGCGAAGGCGTTGCAGGATGTTCTACCTGTCGACGATAAAAACAAATATTCCTGATCGTTAGATAAACAAAGGCAAAAACAAAGGGAAAACAAAGTGAGTGTCCCTTTGTTTTCCCTTTGTTTTTTTGTTTCTTTCCTTGTTTGAGCATGCCTCTGAAAAGGTAATAAGGCATAAAGTTTGTGTACACTATGAACTTATGAAAACCTTCCTCCACATAGGCTGCGGCCCCAAGCGTAAAGACAAAACCACCCGCGGCTTTAATACCCCCGACTGGAACGAGCTCCGCTTCGATATTGATGCCTCGGTAGCCCCCGACATAATCGGCACTATGACGGATATGTCGGGAGTGACATCGTCGTCGGTCGATGCGATTTTCTCCAGCCACAATATCGAACATTTATACCCACACGAAGTACCCATGGCACTGGCTGAATTTAAACGGGTGCTAAAACCTGATGGGTTTGTTGTGATCACGTGCCCGGATTTGAAATCAGTTTGCGCCTTGATCGCTGAAGACAAGCTTCTTGATGAGGCCTATACATCACCCGCTGGCCCAATTGCACCGTTAGATATTTTGTATGGCTTTCGGCCCTCGATGGCTCAGGGTAATCTTTACATGTCACATCGCTGTGGGTTTACTGAAAAAGTGTTGAGCGGTACCTTGCGTGCATCTGGATTTGCGGTGGTGGGCACGTTAGCTAGAGGGCGCGCGCCGTACTTTGATTTGTGGGCTCTTGCTTGTGTCAATGAACGCTCAGAAGATGAGTTGCGTCAGCTAGCGGGACAGCATTTCCCGGTTGGGAAGTAACCTCAAAACAAAAAACAAAGTGAGTGTCCCTTTGTTTCCCCTTTGTTTCAGTGCGTTGACCGATCAAACAAAGTGAGTGTCCCTTTGTTTTCCCTTTGTTTCCTTTGTTTCTCACAGCCGGAAACAAAGGAAACAAAGCTCAGCTAGCTCCTTTAGCGTGCATCACCAACCATGGCGTTGCCCCCGAGCGCCACTCCCATGTGGCTAGCAGCTGATCCAAGTGAGCCATGCTCATGAACCACTGTGGCGGCTTGATCAGTTGACGCTGACCGTCGTCTTGTACCAGTGTGATGTTGTGTGATTTTTCGAAGCGGGTAATCAACATCTGTGTGATGCCGGGGATCAAGCACTCGTGGCTTTCCACAATGATGTCCATGCCTTTAAGGGCGGGTGCGGCTTCTGGATCTAATAGTTCACGCTCCGCGCCTTCGATATCGCACATCAGTAAAACATCGTGTCCTGCATACGCAGCAAAATCAGCGTGCGTGAAAAGACCACCAATGAGCACGCGATCAGTCACGTTGTTTTTTGCGGCCAAAGCGGCGCACACTTCTTGCGCCTTTGGGTTGAGATCAGGAGCCAACACGCGGGTTGCCGGCATCCTGCGGGCCATGCCCACGGCGTAGTAGCCTTCAGCACAGCCAATATTG
>JAJTGF010000105.1 GCA_021299335.1 Cryomorphaceae bacterium | reverse complement strand
CGAATAAAAAAGCGCAGTTGGGAATTGCGTTTTTAACTGATTCAAATGGCCTTTGGAAAGATCATGTGGCGCAATTAAGATTTTGAATTGCTCAAGTGCGTCTGGTTTCTTCTGAAGGATTTCTAATAACAGGGCTTCTTCGGCGGGCCAACTGCTGCCTAGGATGAGAAGTGGAGAAGCACCCACAAATTGTTCAATGAGGGCATTGGGCTTGGCCGTTGCTTTGGCCGCTAGTACCCGATTGAAACGCAAGTCACCTAAAATTTCTATCTTTTCTGGTTCGATACCAATTGTTAAAAGAAGTTGCTGAGTTTGTTGGTTTTGCACGCCAAAGTATGTCACACACTGCAAGGCTTTTCTAAAAAACCCACCATACCACTTGAAATACACTTGCGAAGATCGCAACATGGTCGAGACAGAATAGATGCCAACTTGCGCATTTTGCGCTTCCCTGAGCAAATTGGGCCAAAATTCATATTTGGGTACATACAAGCGTGAAGCGCCTACGGCCATCACCAAACGCCGCATCTGACCCGGAAGGTCTGCGGGTAAATAAAATACCGCGTGTGGTTCAAAACCGCGCTTGTGGTAGTGCTGCATACCCGACGGTGAATAAAGACTCACGACAATTTCAACACTTGGGTCTGCAGCAACACAGGCCTCGATGAGCGGCAAAGCCATGTCGTATTCACCCAAAGACGCGCAATGAAACCAGTAGCGTTTGTGGCCAGTTTTGGGTAAGTTTTGAAGGATGCCCCAGGTTGCTCTCCGACCCAAAACCAAAGCTTTGGCTTTCGGGTGCCAAAGTGCTACCACCTTTAAGAGCAGTTGGTAAATGGCAATAAAGAAAGTATAAAGTGGGCCCATCAATTATAATAATACTCCCTCGGCTCTGCCGAATAAAAAGGGATGTACCAGCCGATACGGAAGCCGGTTTGGAGGTCGAGGCGGCGGGCGGTGGAGACGGGCACATTGGGCTCGTCAAAGTTGATGGTGCGGCGGTTGTAGGTGAAACCCTGTTGGAAATAGAGGCCTGCGTAGAAGCTGGCAGAGCCGCGGTTGTTGAGAAAGGAGTAGCCGACGAATTGTTGGGTGTTGAGGCCGGTTGTGAGGCGGTCATAGCCTTTTTTGTAGTCGAGCTCGATTTGCGGCACGACGTTGTCGTTGGTTTCGATGCGCAGGCGGTGCAGCATGTAGCCGCCGCTGAGCTGTACTAAAATGCCGCTGTTGCGGTTGCTTTGGTTGAGCGCAAACAACCTGCCTAAGTAGGCGTTGGCGTGAACGCCGCGCGGGTAAACGAGAACAGAAGCTGGCATGCCGAGGTCATTGGTGATATTGCCTGCGTCGTCGACGAGGTGGTCAAAAAGACCCGTGAGGCGTACGTTGTCTGAGAACCAGAAATCGGATTCGATGCCAAAACTCCAGTTACTTTTGAGTTTATAGCCCGCCGTAAAACCTACGCGGTTGAAATAGCCATAGCGCGCCGCGAGATCGCCGCCAGAAAAGGCACCTCCGTAATGCACCCCTACAACGGGCAAAGCGACGGCTGCTGAGCCCGAAACCTGAGCGTTTAGGGTGCAGGTACATAAAGAAATTAGAACGATGAGCAGCAAATCTTTCACGTGGTAAAAATACGCTTATTCTAAGAAACAAAAAACCCTACCGAGGTAGGGTTTCAATGATTTTGGAAGTAAAAGAGGCTAGCGCTTATTTCTTCTTGCCAAAGCGCTTGCGCAAGGTGCGCACAAACGGGAAGGCTTTTTCTAAGAAGCGTTGGAGCTTGGATTTCTTCTTTTTGGGTTTGTCGAAGTATTCGGCGCCATAGCCATAGCCAGAACCGTAGCGCTGCCCGTAGCCGTAACCATAACCGTAGCCATAGCCGTAACCATAGCCGTAACCGTAGCCATAACCATAGCCCGATCCGTAGCCGTAGCCATAACCATAGCCTTTGCCCATGAGGTCGGTGGCGTTGACCAAAACCGCCATGTTAGGGATTTTTTTGTCGTGGTAGAGGCCAGCCGGAATACTGAGCATACGGCGGTCGAGGTGCTCGGCACGCGCTACGTAAATAGTGAGGTCGGCAAATTTAGAAAGGTGCAGGGAGTCTGCAACAAGTGCAACCGGCGCTGTATCGATGATCACGTAATCAAAACGGCGCTGCGCCTCTTCTATGAGTTCAGCCAAGCGCTCTCTCAACAGCAACTCAGATGGGTTAGGCGGAATATCTCCAGATAAAATGTATTGCATGTTGGGGTTGCCTGGGTCTTGGACAAGGATGTCGTCGAAAGTCAGGCTGTCGTTGACGATGTAATTGGATACCCCAGCTGCAGAAGTGATGTCGAGGTAGCGCCCAATTTTGGGAGCACGGAGGTCCAGACCGATTACTACCACTTTTTTGTCGGAATGCGAGAGGGTATGCCCCATATTGATGGAGATGAAGGTCTTGCCCTCGCCGGCAATACTGGAGGTGAACATGATGGTCTTGCAATCCTTCTCTTTTTTGTCTTCTAGCAAGAAGTTCATGTTGGAGCGCACCATGCGGAAGGCCTCGGCAATGTGCGTACGGGCGTTTTTGGTCGCGACCACGGAGCGTTGGTCGTCCTCGCCCTTAGGGATTTCGCCAATGGCCGGTAGCTTGAATTTAATGAGGTCGTGGATACCGTGGAGCTTGCTATCTAATAAGTACTTGAGGTAGATGAGGCCAAACGGAATGAGCAAACCGAGCGCAACTGCAAAAATGTAGTATTTGCTGCGGTTAGGTGAGATCGGTACACCATTCGAGGCCGGCTCTAAAATGATTTTGGTGTTGCCAATAGAGGCCGCAGTCGAGATTTCGTTTTCTTCGCGTTTTTGGAGCAAGAAGATGTAGAGCGTTTCTTTGATCTTTTGCTGGCGCTCGATGTCGCGGAACTGGCGCTCAAAAGCAGGCACGTTGGCAATTTTGCCTTGGTAGCGGCGCTCTTGGTCATTTAAAGAAGCCAAGATGATCTTAAGAGGTAGTCTTGGAGGTATTCAGAGAGCTTGAGCTGCACGTTGGTCTCGATGATTTTGGCTTCGGTGGCGTCGCGCTTAGAGAGGTAGCTTTGGCCGTCGGTCATGACGTCCACGAGTTGGTGCTCTTGCTTGAAAGACTCGGCGTCTTTCTCGACCTCGCCCAGCTCTTTGGAGAGGTAGGCCATGCGGTCATTGATGAAGTCGGTGGTGTTGCGCGCTACTTCGTTTTGATCGTCGATTTTTTCTTGGCGGTGTGCATCGATGAGCGCCCGAATGATGGCGTTGTTTTTCTCGATGACGGGCCCTTGCATGCTGATGGCAATGAGGTCGGAGGTTTTGTCGGCACGGTCAATGACGATACTGCCGTTGAGGCCCGCTGCGGCTCCTTCTAAGGGGCTGAGGCCAATCAGAAAGGTGTTGCCGACAGTACCGCTGCCAAAATTGGGTGTTTTGTCAAAGGAAATGGTGCCGATGGTGGTGGCAATTGGTGTATTGAAGTTGTGTTTACCGAGGTATTCGGTTTCGTTCATGGTGAGCTCATAGCGGCCAGAACTCAGGACGGTGAGCTCGAATTGGGCGCTCACGTTGTAGAGCAGTGAGTCTGGGCCCACCGCACGAATGACCACCGGGCTGTTGTTCCACATTTCGGACTTCTTGATGCCTGCATTTTGACCTACCATTTTGTAGGTTTTGTGCAGCTCGAGCTGTTCGGCTACCGAACGCAAAATAGTTGGGGTCTTGAACAGGGCAATCTCGTTGCCGATCGCCATGCGCTCCGGGAACAAGCTGATGCCGGTGTTGGCATTGAGGCCGCTCAAGACATCGTTTTCTTTGGCATTTTGAATAAGGATGGTAGCGCTGCTCTGGTAAATATTGGTAGAGTAGCGCAGCATGGTGTAGGCGATAAATACCGATAGCCCAACGCCAATGACAAACCAAAGCCAGTAATGCAGGTAGCGGTCTATGAGCTCCCGGACGTTGATTTTGGGCTCGGGGGGCTCTTGGTTGAGCATGTTTTGTTGGAGGTCTTCAGACATTATTTCGTGAGTGAAATGATGGTGTATAACGATAAGAATATGGAAATGGCGGTGGTGCCAAGTTGGGTAAAGGTCTGGAAGTTGGTGCCCTGGAAGTTAGCGGTGAAGTTGGGCTCCACGTAAATGATGTCGTTTTGGCGGATGTAGTAGGCTGGTGAGTTGTAGAGGTCTTTGCTGGTGAGGTCTAGGCGGTATTCGGTGCGCTGGCCGTTGAGCTCCCTGACCAACAACACGTTGTTGCGCAAACCGGTAATCTGGAGGTCACCAGCTTTGGCGATGGCCTCTAAGATGG
>JAJTGF010000041.1:12977-13945 GCA_021299335.1 Cryomorphaceae bacterium | reverse complement strand
AATGGATACCCGCAAAGTCTTTGTGGGCAAAAATGACATCGCCAGCCGCTTGGCCACTAACGGTAACCATGTTGATGACGCCAGCGGGCAAACCTGCTGCTTCGAAAAGCTCCATGATCACTTGTGCAGAATAAATTTGTGTTTCGGCAGGTTTCCAGACCACGACATTGCCCATCATGGCTGGCGCTGCAGATAAATTGGCTGCAATGGAGGTAAAGTTGAAGGGCGTAAGTGCAAAAATAAAGCCTTCTAATGGGCGGTATTCTAGGCGGTTCCACATGCCTGGCAAAGATTCTGGCTGCTCGCTGTAGATTTGGGTCATGTACTGGACATTGAAGCGAAAGAAATCAATGAGCTCGCAGGCGGCGTCGATTTCTGCTTGAAATACATTTTTAGACTGTGCGAGCATTGTGGCGGCGTTCATGCGGTCGCGGAAGGGACCCGCGAGCAAATCGGCAGCGCGCAAGAAAACTGCTGCGCGGTCTTGCCATGGGAGCGCTGCCCAAGCTGACTTGGCGGCTAACGCTGCGTCGATGGCAGCGGCAACATGCGACGCATCGCCTTGATTGTAGTAGCCCAAGACATGTTGGTGGTCGTGGGGCATGGTGAGTGCTTTTTTATGGGCGCTGGTGACCTTTTGGCCGCCGATATACATGGGAATGTCTATTGGGCTGCGGTCTTTGAATTCTTGGTATTTAGCCATTAATGAAGCGCGCTCCGGTGAGCCTGGCGCATAAGATTTAACGGGTTCGTTGACGGCCACCGGGACCTTAAAAAATGCGTTTGACATATAATTGATGAATTAGTGGAACAAATTTACAAAAACTTGGCGTGCCAGAAGGTAACGCAAGTGACCAACTTAACTGAACCAGATGTCGCGGATGAGTTCTTCACCGGCAAATTGATTGCAGCGGGCAATGATGATTTGCTTCCCATGAAAAAGTTCGTCGCGCATGACGCTCGAATCT
>JAJTGF010000041.1:0-12968 GCA_021299335.1 Cryomorphaceae bacterium | reverse complement strand
GAGCGTATGGTTTTCGATGCGGATATCGGTGGTGCGCTTTGCTACTGCTGGGCCCATGAGCTCAGGCCAAGCTGCAATGAGGTCATAGGACTTCATTTTGTCTTGCAAGCCATAGGCTTTGAGGATCCGGTCGACGAGCGTCGAGAGCGGCTTTTCTTCTTGCTCGCGTTTGTTATCTGGGTTCATAGGGCAGTGGCTTGTTGGTCTGAAATCTGAAAAAGCTGGGTCTGGCCGGGCAGCTGGGCGAAAAGCGCTTGCATGCGCACGGGGTCGGTGTCGGTGATGAGCACTTGGCCGAAGTAATCTGCACTCACAAGCGCAATGAGGCGGGCCACGCGTTCGTTGTCTAGTTTATCGAAGATATCGTCGAGGAGCAAGACTGGTTTTTGGCCTTTATGTTGCTTGAGCCAATCAAATTGAGCCAAACGGAGTGCAATGATGAAAGATTTTTGCTGCCCTTGAGAACCAAATTTTTTGACGGGATGGCCTTTGATGCTGAAGAGGAGGTCATCTTTGTGCACACCTACATTCGTGTATTGCGTGAGGGCATCTTTTTGAGCCGAAGCCTGCAGTAAAGTCTCAAAATCTGAATCGAAAAGTTGGGAACGGTACTGAACGTCTACTTCTTCGGCATTTTGGCCAATTTCTTGGTAAAAACGCTTGAAAACTGGGATGAATTCTGTCAAAAAAGCCTTCCGCTGCGCGTGGATGTAGTTGGCACTGGGAATGAGTTGGGCGTCCCAGACTTCAATGGCATCGGGATCGAACAAGCGGTGCTCGTGCATGTTGCGCAAAACGGCGTGGCGCTGTTCCAACAAACGTGCATAACGCTGGATTTCATCGAGATACGTTTTGTCGAGCTGAGATAAGATGCCATCCATCCATTTGCGGCGCAGGTCAGAACCCTCGGCAATGAGGTCGCCATCGTAGGGAGAAATAAAAACTACTGGGAGTTTACCGATGTGAGCCGTCAGTTTGTCGTAGGCTTTTTTATTCCATTTGATTTGCTTCTTCACACCCGCTTTGTAAGCGACTTGCACCTCATGCGCTTTTTGATCGAGCTGCCATTGGCCAGCAATCGAAAAAAAACTTTGCTCAAAACGCAGGTTGTGGCGGTCATTGACATTGAGGTAACTCTTGCACATGCTCAGGTAGTAGACGGCATCAAGGATGTTCGTCTTGCCGGCGCCGTTGGGCCCCACAATACCGTTGATGCCCGGCACAAACTCGAGTTCGAGGTCGGGATAGTTCTTGTAGTTCACTAAATGCAGGTGAGCGAGGTGCATGAAACAAAGATACGGAATAACTACCTTTGCCTCATGACGCGCTCACAAATTCTCAAGGCACATCTTGCCCTATTGATGGTCAACGTGCTTTACGGTGCCAACCACGTTTTGGCAAAGGGCGTGATGCCGCGCTACCTCGACCCCAACACCTTTATTCTTTTGCGCGTGAGTGGTGCCGTTTTATTGTTCTGGATCTTGCTGCTGACTCAAAAAAGAAAGCCCATCGACCGCACTGACTACTGGCGTTTTCTAGCCGCTGGTTTGTTTGGCGTGGCCGTTAACCAGCTCTTTTTCTTTCACGGGCTCAATTTATCGTCGGCGCTCAATGCGGGGATCATTATGGCGCTCAATCCGATTATGGTGGTGGTACTGGCCGCATTGATCACGAGAGAAAAATTCACTGTTTCGAAATACACGGGTATCACAATTGGTGCGGTTGGTGCTATTTTACTCACCCTCAGTTCCGGAAAAACAGCGGGGAATTCACCGTTGGGCGACCTCTTTTTACTGATCAATGCGCTCAGCTATGCGCTGTATTTGGTTTTGTCCAAACCGCTTTTGCTCAAATATAGCCCCATCCAAGTGATTGCGTATGTGTTTACTATTGGTCTGATTTTACTTCTCCTCTTCCCTCCTACTTGGTCAAACTTAGCGAATGTCGATTTCCAGCAAATTCCGACCAGCGCTTGGTACAAAATTACTTACGTGATTGTCGGTGTCACCTTTTTGACCTATCTACTCACCATTTTTGGACTCAAGTACGTGAGTGCCACTGTCTCTGCCGCGTACATCTACACCCAACCTGTTATGGTTATGTTATTCGCAGTTCTCTTTGCCGCAATTGGCTGGGCCGCAGACTACACCCACACCATCACCGGAGAACGCATGTTGTATATGTTGTTTATTTTTACAGGCGTCTATTTAGTTTCTTTTTTCAAAGCCAAACCATGAAAATCACCACTTTATTTTGCTCCCTCGTATGCAGTCTGTTGGTATTTGCCCAAAAACCTGCACTCGACTTCAAGGCTTATGACACCTGGAAGCGCCTCGAAAAAGAGCAAATTTCCGGCAACGGAAAAATCATTACCTATGAGCTCACGGTGCTACAGGGCAATCCAATATTGCATATTTTTTTCTCAGCAAATGCCAAACAAGACTCCATTCTGAGGGGTAACAACGCACTCATCGCCTCTGATGAGAGTTTTGTCGCCTGGAAAATGAGCCCAGACTACGATAGTTTGCGCAAGCAAGAGCTGAATAAAGTCGACAAAAAGAAATGGGACAAAGATTCGCTGTACATCTGGCACCTGGCACAAGACAGCACTTACAAATTTGCCAAACTCAAGCAAGTTCAACAAGCCGAAAATGCGCCAGTACTGGCCTTTTTACAAGAAGTGAGCCCCAAAAAAGTGGAGAAAGTGGCGCCCAAAAAGATCGAAAAATGGCTTTTCTGGAAAAAACCTGCGCCGGAGCCTGCCATCAATCCCTTCAAAACTGATGGCAATCGCTTGGTGGTTTATACGTCAGGGCAAAATACCTTTCCTTATCTAGACAGCATCACCTCTTTTTCGCTGAGCCCCGACGGTTCCAAAATAGCGGTTGTCAAGCAGCGAAAAGTGAAGCTCGACTCCATGCAGGTGCGCATCTACAACACCAAAGATTTACAATTACTCAAAGAATTCGAAGCCCAACCAATTGCCTCTGACCTCACCTGGAGCCCCAATAGCCAAATGGTGACTTTTTTATACAGCCCCGATACAGCAGCAGTTAAAAATTTCCACCTTACTTTATTTGATTTCAATTTATTGAAGCAACAAGATTTCGGTGACTCGAGCGATTTTGACAAAAGTGCCAATGGTTTGTTTCAAGCAATTGCCAATGGCCGCAAACCACAATTCAGCACCGACAACCGCTATCTTTATTTTGGTGTGCGCGAATGTCAAGTCTTTCAAAAAGACACCTTGCTCGAGCGCGAAAAAGTCAATTTGGACATTTGGCACTACCAAGATGTGAGGTTGCAACCCCAACAACTCTTGCAAAAAGACCAAGTCCTTAAAAGAGGCAAACTTTATGTCTTTGATGTGGTCAATGAACGACTAACGCAATTAGAAGACGACTCGCTCAACGCCGAAGTTAATTTGAAGCAGACCAGTACCTTCTTACTTGCTAGAAATGCCAATCCGTATCTGATCGAGGCCCAATGGGAAGCGCCGTCAAAAGCAGATTATTATAGGATCAGCCTGGCTACGGGGCAAAAAGTTTTACTCGGTAAAGGCCTGAGCTATACGGGCGAACTTTCGGCAGACGGGCGCTTTTTTACGTACTATATTTCCGACAAACAACACTGGATGCTGCTTGACATAGAAGCAGAAAAAAATGTGTGTATCAACTGCAGCCGCAAAGATGTCAAGTGGGCAGAAGACCTGAATGGCCAGCCGATGGAGGCAGGGCCTATTGGTTTTTTGGGCTATTCCAAGGATACCAAAGAGGTTTATTTTCAGTCTGAATTTGACATCTGGTCTTATGATGTCGCTACCAAAACACTTCAGAGTATTTCCAATGAAGTGGCCACAAAAAATCAAATTGAACTGCGTTTTACAAATTACGTCCAAGACTCTGCTTGGTTGAATTTGACGGAAGGATATTTCATTGGTTTGCGCAAAAGCAATAAAAATGAACTGCTTTATTTCTATGAAAATGGTCAGCTGCGCCAACGGCTAGAAGTGCCACAGCGCCTTTCTGGCCTTCTCAAAGCGGAAAACCAAAACCAATACCTTTTGCGCAAAATGGATGTGCGCACCTATCCTGATTTGCATTTGGTCCAAGAAAATTGGGGAAGCCCCTTGCAAATTTCATGGGCCAATCCGCAGCAAAGCCAGTACAATTGGGCGACTGTCGAAACCGTTAAATGGAAAGCCTACGATGGCCAAATGCTCGAGGGTCTGCTCTACAAACCCGAAAACTACGACCCTAGCCAAAAATACCCGCTGTTGTTTTATTACTACGAACTCAACTCAGACAACCTGCACAACTACCAAGCGCCTAAGCCCTCGGCAAGTATCATCAACCCGACAGAATACGCGAGCGGTGGTTATTTGGTGTTCATCCCAGACATCCGTTACCAGCCAGGTAAACCCGCCCAAGGCGCCTACAACAGCATCATGAGCGCAGCAGATCACCTCATCAAAAACTACCCCATAGACGACAAGCGCATGGGCTTGCAGGGTCAGAGCTGGGGCGGTTACCAAAGCGCCATGCTGATCACAATGACCACGCGTTTTGCAGCAGCTATGGCCGGAGCGCCGGTGAGCAATATGTTCTCGGCCTACGGTGGTATGCGCTGGGGCAGTGGCCTGAACCGCCAATTTCAGTACGAAAGCACGCAAAGTAGAATTGGTGCCACCATTTGGGAAAAGCCGGACTTATACGTAGAAAACTCGCCTTTGTTCCATTTGCCAAAGGTGCAAACCCCACTGCTCATCATGGCCAATGACAAAGATGGCGCGGTGCCGTGGTATCAAGGTATTGAACTCTATAATGGCTTGCGTCGCCTGAACAAGCCTTGCTGGATGCTCAATTACAACGAAGACGACCACAACCTCACCAAACTCGCCAATAAATACGACCTCTCTATCCGTATGCGCCAATTCTTTGACCACTACCTAATGAACACACCTGCGCCCTCTTGGATGACCAACGGCCTTCCTGCTACCGACAAAGGAAAGCGCCTCGGTTATGAATAAGCGACAAGAACGATTCGCGCGCTTTTCGTTGCTCGCCATTTTCTTAGGCATCACTTTTTTATCACTGAAAAGTGTGAGTCACCATACCTCTATTCGGGTCAATGACAAAGTAGGACATTTTATGGCTTATGCACTCTTTAGCTTAAATGCCTTGGTTGTTTGGCGACAGCAAGCTACCACATTTAAAATTGGACTTGGTTTGGCACTTGTTGGCTACGGCCTCTTGATGGAATTTTTACAGGGTTTTGTGCCGGGCCGCGAGGTGTCTGGCTATGACCTTCTGGCCAACAGCATTGGGGTTGGTATTGGCTACCTCTTGTTTAGTCGATTGAAAAGATATCTTTGAGGCCAAACCAACGGCTGACCACAAAGCCCTCGGCGTAGTTGTAGCCGGCAGGGCGGCCCATTTCGAGCATTCTGCCTTTCAAGAAATCAAAAAATAACTCACCAGATATGGGCGTATTGGGTTCTGAAGAATTCGGATCAAAAAACTGGGTTTTGTAGGCCTTTACCGCTGCAATTTTTTGGTCTACAAAAGGCGTGACATCTTGAACAAAAGAGGGTGTTTGCAAGTAATCTTGGATGTAGTGCAACACTAATTTGGGCCGATGCGCCGCCTGCGTGGTGCCGTTATGCGAGGTGTGAATTTTGCGCAGCCCAGCTAAGAAGCAAGCCTCGGCCACCATGTGGCCCGCTCTGGCGTGGTCTGGATGGCGGTCTGAAAGTGCATTGGCCAGCACAATTTGGGGTTGGTGCAAACGGATTTGCTCAATGATTTGGAGCTTTGCGGCGTGGGTGTTTTCAAAGAAGCCATCTGGCATGCGCAGGTTGTGGCGGTGTTGAATGCCTAATATGGAAGCAGCAGCTGCAGCTTCTTCATACCTGCTTTCTACGGTGCCGCGCGTTCCGAGCTCGCCTTCAGTGAGGTCTATGATGCCGATAGACTTGCCCTGAGCGGCATAATGCAAAAGCGTGCCCGCCGCAGAGAGTTCGACGTCGTCGGGGTGGGCACCAAATGCAAGTATGTCTAGTTTCATTCTTATTGGATATGAGCGTAACTTTCCACGCTCGGGCAGCTGCAAACCAAGTTGCGGTCGCCGTAGGCGTTGTCTACGCGGCGTACTGGCGCCCAATATTTGGCCTCGAGTAAGTAAGGAAGCGGATAAGCTGCCTCTTGAGGAGCATATGGGTAGGTCCAGTTCTTGTTGATGATGCAATCTGCGGTGTGAGGCGCGTTTTTGAGCAAGTTGTTTGCTTTGTCGGCGTGGCCGTTTTCAATTTCACGGATTTCTTCGCGGATTTTGATCATGGCGTCGCAGAAGCGGTCGAGCTCTTCTTTATCTTCTGATTCTGTAGGCTCAATCATGAGCGTACCTGCCACCGGGAAAGAAACCGTTGGGGCGTGGAAACCGAAGTCGATGAGGCGCTTGGCCATATCGGCAACTTCTACATCTGCCGTGCGCTTGAAATCGCGGCAATCGAGGATCATTTCGTGCGCTACCGTGCCATTGGCACCTGTATAAAGGATATCGTAGTGGCCTTTGAGGCGCGCGGCTATGTAGTTGGCATTGAGAATGGCCATTTCGGTAGAGCGGCGCAAGCCCTCGGCACCCAACATTTTGATGTAGGCGTAGGAAATGGTGAGAATGAGTGCAGAACCATAAGGCGCTGCAGAAATAGCGTGGATTGGCGACTCACCTCCTGTTTTAATGAGCGGGTTGCTCGGCAAGAAAGGTGCGAGGTGCGCAGCCACGCCAATAGGACCCATACCAGGGCCACCACCACCGTGTGGAATAGCGAAAGTTTTGTGGAGGTTGAGGTGACAGACGTCGGCTCCGATGTTGCCTGGGTTGGTGAGGCCAACTTGCGCGTTCATGTTGGCGCCGTCCATGTAGACCTGGCCGCCGTTGTCATGGATGATGCTTGTGATTTCGATGATGCCTTCTTCGTAAACGCCATGGGTAGATGGATAAGTAACCATGATACCTGCCAAGACGTCTTTGAGCTCGGTAGCAACCGTGCGCAACTCTTCGATATCGATGTTGCCGTTGGCGTCACAGCCCGTAACCACTACTTCAAAACCTGCCATGACGGCAGATGCAGGGTTGGTACCATGTGCAGACGACGGAATGATCATTTTTTTGCGTTGGAAATCGCCGCGAGACTCATGGTAGGCTTTAATGACCATGAGGCCTGCGTATTCACCTTGGGCACCAGAATTGGGTTGCAAAGAAACCGCCGCAAAACCTGTGGCTTCGCAGAGGTCTTGGGCTAGTTGCGCAAACATTTCGTGGTAGCCCACCGCTTGATCAAGTGGCGCAAACGGGTGCATGTTGGCAAATTGCGGATTGGTAACGGCCATCATTTCGGAGGCCGCATTGAGCTTCATGGTGCAAGAACCAAGAGCGATCATGGAATGGA
This sequence comes from Cryomorphaceae bacterium, assembly GCA_021299335.1. Lineage (GTDB taxonomy): Bacteria > Bacteroidota > Bacteroidia > Flavobacteriales_D > Crocinitomicaceae > UBA952. The sequence continues at coordinate 5,518 of JAJTGF010000041.1, read as the reverse complement.
CCAAAGAGAGGTCTTTGTTCTCGAGGCGCTTGAGGTAGCGCATCATGCGCGACTCAGAATGGTAAGAATTGAACACCGGATGAGAAAGTACAGGTTCGGTGCGCACGAGCGCCGCTGGAATGGCATTTGAAGCGTTGGCTGGCTGCGCTCCGAATAGAGCGAGCACGGCTGCAACATCAGCAGCGGTATGTGGTTCGCCAAATGAAATACTGAGTTCTGAATCAGAAATGTAATGGAAGTTCAGGCCTGCAGCTTCAGCTTTGCTGCGGATACTCTTGGAGTCAACGCCTTGAACATGGACGGTATCAAAGAAATGAGCAGAACCGATGGCAATGCCTGCATTTTGTAGCGCATTGGCTGTTGAAGACGCCAAGCCGTGCACGTGATCGGCAATTTGCTTGATGCCTGCCGGGCCGTGGTAAACGGCGTACATAGAGGCCATGACGGCCAACAAGGCCTGGGCAGTACAGATATTAGAAGTGGCTTTATCGCGTTTGATGTGTTGTTCGCGGGTTTGCAAAGCCATGCGGAGTGCTTGGTTGTCGTCGGCATCTTTGGAAACGCCAATGATGCGGCCTGGTAAGTTGCGCTTGTAGTCTTCTTTGGTGGCGAAGAAAGCAGCGTGTGGGCCACCGTAGCCCATTGGCACGCCAAAGCGTTGTGCAGAACCCATCACGACATCGGCGCCCATGCTGCCCGGAGACTTGAGTAGTACCAATGAAAGTAAATCGGCACCAACCGCTACTTGGATACCGGCAGCTTTCCAGCTCGCGATGGCTGCTGTCCAATCTTGGATGTGGCCTTTGGCGTTCGGATACTGTACAAAAATCCCAAAATAAGTGGCGTCGGGTGTAAAGGTTTGGGCATCGCCCACTATAAATTCTATGCCGAGGTTGAGCGCGCGGCCTTTCATGACGTCGATGCTTTGCGGCAAGGCGTTTTGATCGACAAAAAATTTGTTGCGGCCCGCTTGGATGTCTGCGCGGCTGCGCGAGTTGTAGAACATAATGAGTGCCTCGGCTGCTGCAGTTGCTTCGTCGAGTAAAGAAGCGTTGGCGATGGTCATGCCGGTGAGTTCAATGACCATGGTTTGGAAATTGAGCAGCGCCTCTAAACGCCCCTGTGCAATTTCTGCTTGGTAAGGAGTATAGGCAGTGTACCATCCTGGGTTTTCGAGCACATTGCGCAAAATAACCGACGGCACAATAGTTTCGTGGTAACCTAAACCGATAAAAGATTTGTAGACCTTATTTTTGGCACCCAGCGCAGTGATGTGGTCTAAATAAGCTTGCTCGGAGAGCGCAGGATCGATGCGGAGCTCGCGGTTGAGGCGAATTTGGGCAGGGATGGTGCGGTCAATGAGTGTCGAGAGCGCATCTACGCCAACTGCGGCTAACATGTCTTGTTGTTCGGATGCTCCGGGGCCGATGTGGCGTCTTTCAAATGGTGTCATGTGTTGTGTCGATTTTGGGTCTACAAAAGTACTTATTTTTCATCAAAAGATGCTGCTCTTAAGATGGCATTATCATGGATATCTTGCCAAAAAAGATTGATGTCACCGATATGGTAATTGCGCATGGTGAGACTCAAAAAGAAGAACTTTCCTTTAGGGCGTTCAATCCAGATGGCGCCGTCGATGAGGTGGGTATCAAAGAGCTGCGGATAAATATGGTTGTCAAAATAAAGAAAGCCTTTGTGTGCTGTTTTGGGCGCCACACTTTCAATAGTCCAGGAGACAGGATTCACAACTGCTTTTCCTTTATACCATTTGTCGTAGCTCGAGCGGTCGATTCTTTTTTTGAAAGTATTCCAGGTGATGAAGCCACCGGTTGCAGCCGGCGTACTCAGCAAAGGAATGTTCTTGAAATCGAGGGTGGAAACCCCAATGCCGGGCAAGTATGCAGCAACGAGTTGACTTTGCAGCGGTTTGCCGTCAAAAAATTCTTGGAGCAGTAAACCACAGTGGGTGCTGCCTTGGCTGTGGCCTGCCAAAATGATGGGTCTGCCGTTGTTGTGGTGCTCGAGGTAATACAAAAATGCGGCCCGCACATCGGCATAAGCAAGTTCGAGCGCGGCTCTTCCTTGAGGATCTGCCACATAATAAGAGCGCAGGTGGGCAGAGCGGTAAAAAGGTGCAAAAAAGCGTCCTGCTTCGGCAAATGCACTGCCCTGAAAAGGGAGCGCGGTTTCTAGTACTTTGGCCTGTTGAGCAGCATCGGTGAGCGGGACATTCCAGCGCTTGTCACTTTTTTTGGTGTTGAGCGTTGGATACACGTAAAAAACATCGGCTTTGGCGTGTAAGCTAGTGTCTTTGAGGTGCTGCGCCAACCCTATTGGGTAGGCTCCGGGGCGTGACGCCCAATTTTGGGGCAGGCTGTAATCGGTAGGAGTTTGTGCATAAAGCCCTGTTGAAAGAATTGGGAGGTACACGAAAAGGAGGTTTAGAAATCGCATTAATTTTGTAAACGAAATGTCCAGACTTCAAAGAAACACATTATTCTGCCTATTGTTTATGCTTTTGGTCACCAAAATGACTTGGGCCCAAGATTCAACGTCGTATTGGAAATTCAAGTCCTTGTATTCTTTGAGCGGCACTCAAACCTCGTTTGTCAATTGGAATGCCGGGGGGCGCAACAACATCTCGATCATCGGCTCGGGTAGTGCCTCGGCCTACTACACCCAAGACAACATCAAATGGACCAACGACGCTTCTTTTGCACTTGGCGGCATTAAATATTTCGACAACAAAGGCATCGGTGCTCAAAAAACCGATGATCGCCTCGATCTTTCGAGCACTTTCGGTATGCAACTCTCCAAAGGCTTCTTTCTCACCTTTGCCTCGAGCTTCAGAACACAAAGCATCAACGGCTACGCCTACCCCAATGACTCCATTCCGGTATCGCGCTTCATGGCCCCGGGCTACATGAACCTCGCACTTGGTGCCGACTTCCGCAAAGACGATAACTTCAACATCTTCTTTTCTTCTATCGCGATCAAATCTACGTTTGTCCTCGATGACTCCCTGAGTGCAAAAGGTTCATTTGGTGTAGAACCCGGCATGCGCTACCGCCAAGAGTACGGTGCGTACCTGAAAATGAAATACAACCGCCCCCTCGCCAAAAACATCGAAATGAAATCCAAATTGGAGTTGTTCAGTAATTACCTCAATAACCCCGAAAACATCGATGTCAATGGTGAATTACTGCTGCTTTTTCGGGTCAATTCTTTGGTTTCGGCCTCTGCTCAATGGAACCTCATCTACGACGACGACATCCGAATCACGGACGCCAACGGTAATATCGGCCCACGCACCCAATTCAAATCGGTCATCGGCATCGGTCTGTCCTATAAAATTGAACGCTAATGAAAACACTCCTATTCGTCCTCGGTTTGTGGCTCAGTTTGGCTGCTCAAGCACAATCCGACTATTCCAAATTTGATCTCAACCTCCAACTCAGTTCCAACTTGTATCAAAAACAATTGGGGCCTGAATGGAACCTTCAGGGCGAGCTGCACCTCAATTCACGCTGGAGCTTACTTTATAACTACAGCATTGGTTCTTTTGATACCTACAACGGTTACGCACACGCACCCATGAGCCTTTTTGCAGTGGGGCCCGTGACGCGTTTTTTGGCACAAAACTCCTTTACTTTTAGCGATTTTCTCGGCGCGCTCGCGGTGGGCTGCCTCACCGCTTTGATTCCCGAAGGCGTGGCTTACCACTATCCGCTCGCGTACCGCTGGGATCTCTCTGCCTGTGCCAATCCGCTAGGCCTCGCCTACATCTTTAGCGACGATTTCGCACTCGACCAAAGCGTCAAATACGACGCCACAGCAGGTGTCAAACTCACCTACTACACGCCATTTGGCTTGCACGCAGACGCCCACGCACTGGCCCGCTATACAGGAGGTTTTGGTTGGTATCCAAATGCGGGTATTGGTCTGGGCTATTCTTTTGGCCACCGCAATTTAGGCGAATAAACCAAGTTTTTAATGCCCGCCAGGCTGGCAGCACAAGGGTAACTGTTTTTGCGCAGCAGCATCAGCCTTGATCTGATCGGCATCGTAGCCAATTTTAGCAATGATCAAACGCAAAGTTGCTGGATCAACTTTAGCTGACTTGAACTTGACCTCTACGATTTTAGTTTCGAGGTTGAGCTCAGCATATGCCACCCCCTTAGACTGATTCAAAGCGGTTTCGATGCGTTCTTTGCAATCGCCACACTGCGCAGAGGTTTGTATTTGAATCACTGTTGTTTTTTGTGCAAAAATTGGGGCACAAAAGAGCATTAAGAAGGATAGGATTATTGTTTTCATCTTTTTTAATTTTTATCGTTTTTTTGATTGATTTTGATTGATTTTGATTGATTTTGATTGATTTTGATTGATTTTTGAACCTTTTTAAGGGTTTTTGGCCTTTTTATTTAATTGTATACCTTAAACCAAGGTACACATTCCAACCCATTATAGGAGACCAAATTTCGGTGGCATCAAAATTTTCGCCAAAAGGATCCTGCACACCCACAATCGGGTGGTGTTGCATGACGTTCATGAGGTTTTCGCCGCCTGCATATAACTCCAGGGCTTTCCAATTGCGCGTCACTTGCGCATTGAGTAGCCCCCATGGGCTCCCCTGCCCACCTTGTGGCAAGCGCACGGCGCTGTAGCGAGAATACGTGAGGTCGTAGTTCCAACGTTTGTTGCGCGTTTGGTAAGCCATATTGGCAAAAAGGCGTTGGCGCGGCAACAGCACCTGGGTTTGGAGCGTGCCGTCGAACAGCGCCCTGACATCCTGGAATTTATAAGCCAAGCGCAAATCAAGTCCTTTGAGTACAGCATAACTAAATTCTGCTTGTATGACGGTAGCTAAGGAGTTATCCTGAAGATTCTTGAAAACTACTGCCCCACTGAGCGTATCGCGATCGGCCACAAGTTGTTGCGAAAAACGCGTGTGGTAGGCGTCTAAACTGAGGCTGCCCTTGCGTTTTTTGAAACTAAAGCCCTGCACTAAAGAGGCGCCGACATTCCAGGAAATTTCGGGCAAGAGCGCCTGATCGGCAATCCAGGTTTTGGAGCTCGCCAACAGCGAAAGGTTGTCGGCGACAAAGTTGGGCAGGCGCCAAGCACGGCCGCCCGTGAGCCGGAGGTCCAGTTGGGGACTGAGGGCGTATTTGAGGTGCGCGCGCGGAGAAAACTGGGCGCCAGCGAGGTTGTGTTGGTCAAAGCGCGCACCTACAACCGCCGAGAGGCGGTTGCCCGAGTAGGCATACTCGGCAAATACGCCCGGTACCCACTCTATTCGCTCAGAGCCAACAACTTGCGCACCAAATGGTTGGCCGGCCCATTGCGACAAAGACAAATACTGAAAACTAGCGCCTGCCTTGATTTTATGGTCGGCAGAGCCAATGATGTCGTCATAAATAGCATTCAAATAGGCGCGTCTTTCTGTCCCCATAAAAGTCCGCAAACCGTAAAGGCCACTCATGTTCTGAAACTTGAGCTGCGCAATAACGCCTAA
>JAJTGF010000040.1 GCA_021299335.1 Cryomorphaceae bacterium | reverse complement strand
GACGCCATCCTCTTGATGCGCAAATACAACCCAATGGGTGAAATCGCAGCTAACAAGAAAACAGTGGCCGAAGCCAAAAACTTCATTGATTTAGCAGCGGCCAATGCCGAAACTGCCGAAGATTTCAAAATGCACCTTTACCGCGCACAGATCTATTACTGCCTAAATGAAACAGCAATGCTAGAGGCTGCCAGCACCGGCGCTGCACCTGACCAAGCAGCCACAGACGCCAATAAAGCGGTAGCCGTAGCCTCCTTTAAGAAAGTGATAGAAGATCCTAAAAAGACCTTTACCGCGGATGCGCAAAATTTCATCAATTCTCGCACAAACTTCATGTTCGACCAAGGTATTGCAGCCTACAACGCCAAAAAATACGAAGCGGCTGCTCAGGCGTTCATCGCAGCGCACGAAATCAAAACCTATATCGGTGAGGACTTCAAAGATGCAGAGGTCAATACATCATTGGCAGCCAACTATGCTGTAGAAGACTACCTCGCTGCTAAGAAATACGATGAAGCATTGGCTTTCGCCACCAAAATTTCAGATGCGATGCCACAAAACATCGACATCCTGATCAGTATTGTGAACATCAACTTGCAAAAAGGTGATGTAGCTGCCACTGAAAAGTACATCAACAAAGCCCTTGCACTCGACCCCAAAAACAAACAACTCTACTATGTCTTAGGGACGAGCTACATGGACAAAAAAGAAAACGACAAAGCAACCGAAGCCCTGAAAAAAGCATTAGAAATTGATCCCGCTTACAACGAGGCTTTGTATCAGCTTGGCGCGCATCTTTACAATCTGGCTGTAGAAAAGCGCAACGCCACCGTTGAACTCGACTACAAAGACCCAAAAGCTGCTAAATTAGAGGCCGAAGCCATGGATTTATTCAAACAAGCTTTGGAGCCCCTAGAAAAATATGCTGGCCAAAATCCTGATGACAAAGCCATCCTTGACATCCTCTACAAAACCAATATGAAGTTGGGGAACATCGAAAAAGCGAAAGAATACAAAGCGCGTCTCGATGCTTTGAAAAATTAATTGCTACGACAGCTACTTTAATAACAACATAAAAACTGCCCACAAGCTGGGCAGTTTTTTTTTGAGCTCAATTGCACATTTTTACTAACTTTGAAATATGGAATTTGTACACCCAGAACGCTTGTGGTTCCTTCTCTTGCTACTGATTCCAATCATTATTCATCTTTTTCATTTTCGCAAGCGCAAAACGCTTTACTTTTCGTCATTACGCTTTATTCAATTCCTTGAGAAAGAACAACAGAGCACGCGCAAACTCAAGCACCTATTGATCTTGATCAGTCGCCTGCTTGCCCTCAGTGCCTTGGTCTTTGCTTTTGCTCAACCGCAATTCAAAAATGGAACGGGTAAACAAACAGGTAAGGCAGCCTTGCTCATCTATCTCGACAACTCTTTTTCGATGAGTGCAATTGGCACCGAAGGCTCGCTTTTATCCGAAGGCCGCGAACTCGCCAAAAGAATGCTTCAAAAAGTCAAGCCCGATACACGCGTCCTGATTTGCAGCAATCAACTCAATCATGCTGAACAGCGTTTTTTAAGTAAGTCCGAAGCCTTGCGCTACCTCGACCAGCTCGATATCTATGCCCTGAGCCGCTCCCTCGACGACGTCCTAACTTGGCAACAGCGTCAAATTAAACGACACCAAGAACAAAAAGAAAAGCTTGGCCAAATCCAACAAGTTTTCATATCTGATTTTCAAAAGAGCCAAGCCAAACTCAACTTGCAAGCTCCTCAGGAAAATCAAACATTTTACGCCTATCAGCTCAAGGCGCAGCAAAATCAAAATGCTTTCATTGATAGTATTTGGTTTGCCAAGCCCACACACCAATATAAAACCGAACAAACCCTGATGGTTCGGGTCCAAAATTATGGCGAGCAAGCCAAAAACAGAATGGAGCTCAGCGTTCAAATTGGGCAAATCAAGCGCACTATGTTTATGGAAATTGGGCCCAACAATAGCCAAACCGCCAGTTTCCCATACAACGAAATCAATAAAGGCTTTGTAGAGGGACAAGCGCAAATCAATGACCAACAAATTCATTTTGACGATACTTGGTTCTTCTCTTACGAAGTTCCAGAACGCACCAACATCTACCTCATCGAAGAGGCCAACTCCAGCCCGAACGTCGCCAAAGCATTTGCCGTAGAATCGCGCTATACCGTTCAAACCTCGAGCCCTGGGGAGGTCGCCTCAAATACGCTTGCTGCAGCAGACCTCATCGTACTCAACGGTCTCAACGAAATTTCGAGTGGGCTGCGCGACGAACTCATCACCGCACATCAAAACGGACAGCGCATTCTTGTCATCCCAGGAGACGACATCACCTTCAACGACTACAATCCTCTTTTGCGTGCGCTCTCACTTCCCGAACTAGGGAGCTCGCAAACAAATGGGCTCAATTTACAGCGCATCAACGACGACGACCCATTTTTTCGAGGCGTTTTTGAAAAGAAGCAAGAACGACTCAACGTTTCGCTCGTGAAAAAAGCCTACAGCGTTAAAAATCAGACGCAAAGCAGCGCCACTCCACTTTTGATACTGCGCTCCGGCCAAGCCCTATTCATGCGTGCAAATGCCCATTCCTTTCTCTGGACCTGTGCACTCCAACCAGCCTTCGGAAGCTTGGTCAACCAATCGCTATTTCCGACCATATTGCTGCGCTGTGGCGAATTTGCCAGCGAGCGTTTCCCCGCCTACGCAACACTTGGCCAAGACGCACAGATCAAAGTGCGCGCTACTCACCAAGAAGAGTCGCCACTCCGGCTGAGCGCTGCCTCGAGCGAATTCATCGCACAGTACATTGCTTCCCCCAACATGTTGCGCATTCAAATTGGCGGTAGTGCTGCACTCGAAAGGCTCAAAGCAGGCATTTACGAACTCAGAGGCGCTGAGCTCATCGCTAAACTCGCCTTGAATAACAACCGCTCAGAATCTCGGCTCGAGTTACTCACCGAAGCAGCTTTGCTCGAATTACTCGAAGCCAATGACATAAAAAATTGTACTTTTAACCAAATCAAAGAAGGCCAAAGCCTCACAGCCATCCAACTCGATGACACCACGAGCTTTTGGCGCTACTTCCTGATTTTTGGACTTATTTGTCTTTTGATCGAACTCTCATTGTTAAAATGGTGGAAATGAAAATTCAACTCAACAACGCAAAAATAACCGACCCGCAATCGAGCTGGCACCTTCAAAGCTGCGACCTCCTGATCCAAGACGGTATCATCGCCGAAATCGGTGCCAAACTGCAGCACCAAGATGCGCTTCAGGTCAGTGCAGCCCATTTATGTGTGGCACCTGGCTTTATCGATCTCAAAGCCGACTTTTGCGACCCTGGTTATGAACACAAAGAAACCATCGCCTCTGGTCTTGATGCCGCAAGCGCTGGTGGCTATACACGCGTTTATATTCAGCCTACTACCCAGCCAACCATAGACAACAAGGCACTCGTGAGTTATGTGCAGCAACAAGGCGCCAACAGCACGACCTCAATTGGCGTCAACGGCGCACTATCAAAGGGCAATCAAGGAGAAGAACTCGCCGAAATGTACGAACTCTACGAGCAAGGCGTTCGGCTCTTTACCGACGACACCCACAGCGTGAGCGCTGGTTTACTTCAACGCGCATTGCTTTATACCAAAGATTTTGGAGGCCGTGTTGCGGTGCTTTCGCGCAACCACTCGCTGAGCGCTAAAGCACAAGTCAATGAAGGCAGCGCCTCTACCCGAACTGGCCTCAAAGCAGATCCGCATCTTTCTGAAATCATTGAAATTGAGCGCAATATTCGCCTACTCGCATACACAGGCGGCAAAATGCACCTGTCCGGCATCAGCACTGCAGCAGGAGTTGCACTCATTCGAGCAGCTAAAAAAGAAGGTCTAGACCTCACTGCAGATGTTCACCTCATGAATTTATGTTTCACCGAAGTAGAAATGCTCGGTTTCGATACCCGTTTTAAGGTGCTTCCTGTTTTGCGCACCAGCGCAGACCAACAAGCACTATGGGAAGGTCTTCGCGATCAAACCATAGACGCTATTGTCAGCGATCACCGGCCCGCTGATCCAGAAGAAAAAGACCTTGAATTTGACCTCGCTCATTTTGGAGCTCCGCAACTAGAAACTGTTTTTGCCGCACTTGTTAGCCAAAGCAAGGACCCCGAGCTCTCTTTCTTAAACGCCTTGAATGCAGGTCCAAGAAAAATCTTAGGCTTGGCACCCAACACCATTGAAGTTGGTGTAAAAGCGGAGCTCACGCTCTTTGACCCGAATGTAGCATATGCTCCGAATATGCGCCCAGAACAATGGCGCTTTAGTCCTTTTCAAGACCGCAGTCTTCAGGGGCAAATCATTGGCGTCATTAACGGTGCACACGCTTCTCTAGCCCAACACTGATGTCTAAAAGATCCTTTCTCAAAGAATTCTTCAAAGCCAACCGGATGGTCGGCTCGGTTTTGCCCAGCTCTCGTTTTTTGAGCAAAAGGATGCTGCAACCAATTGTTTTCCAAAATGCCAAGGTAATTGTCGAACTCGGTCCTGGGACAGGTGTCTTCACCAAAGAATTGCTCAAGCAAATGCAGCCAAAATGCCATTTAGTCGTCATAGAGCTCAACGATGCTTTTTTCAATGACCTTCAGCTCAAGCTTCAGGCGCCCAACTTACACCTTATTCATGGCTCAGCAGCAGATATATCGACTATTTTAGAAAGGCTACATTTGCCAAAAGCCGATGTGATTTTATCTTCCTTGCCGCTATCTAATTTTCCTGCCGATTTACGCCGCACGATATTAGAAGAAGTCAAAAGCAACCTACAACCCGACGGCAAACTGATTCAATTTCAATATTCGCGCGGTCTCAAAAAACTCTACGGAGCTCATTTCAAGCAAGTTTCAATTGACTACACCGTATTGAACTTCCCTCCAGCCTTCATCTATACCTGCACCAATAGCTGATTTCTTTTGCGTATCTTTGCGCAAAAATTGACAGCATGCTTTCGGTATCCAACCTCTCCTTACAATTCGGTAAACGCGTTCTCTTCGATGAAGTCAACGTCAAATTTGTCAATGGCAACTGCTATGGTGTCATTGGTGCCAACGGTGCCGGCAAATCTACTTTTCTCAAGATTTTAACCGGCGACCAAGACCCGACAACAGGGCGTGTTGAGCTCGAGCCAGGTAAGCGCATGGCCGTACTCAAACAAAATCACTTCGAGTTTGATCAAATTCAGGTCTTGCAAACCGTGATCATGGGGCACAAGCGCCTCTATGAAATCATGGTCGAAAAAGACGCACTCTACGCCAAAGAGGACTTCAGCGATGCCGATGGTATGAAAACCGCCGAACTCGAAGGCGAATTTGCAGACCTCGAAGGCTGGAATGCCGAAACCGATGCCGCTACCTTACTGAGCAACCTTGGCATCGATGAGTCCAAGCATTACTTGCTGATGGAAGAGCTTTCCAACGATCTCAAAGTGCGCGTTTTATTGGCTCAAGCTTTATTTGGCAACCCCGACGTCCTCATTTTGGACGAACCTACCAACGACCTCGACCTCAAAACCATTTCTTGGCTCGAGGACTTCTTACTCGATTTTCGCAATACCGTTATCGTCGTCTCCCACGACCGCCACTTCCTAGATACGGTTTGTACGCACATCTGTGACATCGACTTCAGCAAGCTCAATATGTTTACAGGAAACTATACCTTCTGGTATCAGTCTTCGCAACTCGCGTCGCGTCAGCGCGCGGACAAAAACAAAAAAGCCGAAGAAAAGAAGAAAGAACTTATGGAGTTTATTTCGCGCTTCTCTGCCAATGCTGCTAAATCCAAGCAGGCAACAAGTCGACGCAAAATGCTCGACAACCTCGACCTCGAAGAAATAAAGCCATCTTCTCGACGCTACCCAGGCATTACCTTCCATCAAGAACGCGACGCTGGAAATCAGATCCTGAGCATCGAAAACCTGAGCAAAACCACCGAAGACAAAACCCTTTTCAAAGACCTTTACCTCACAGTAAACAAAGGCGATAAAATTGCATTCATTTCCAAAGACTCTGTCGCACTCACGCATTTCTTTGAAATTCTTGCGGGTAACCTCATGCCAGATACCGGCGAATTCACCTTCGGTACCACTATCACAACGGCTTATCTTCCCAATGATAACCACCACTATTTTGAAGCCAAACTCAGTCTGATCGATTGGTTGCGCCAATATGCCCTGACCGACGAAGAGCGCGAAGAAGTCTATTTGCGCACCTTTTTAGGTCGCATGCTCTTTACAGGTGAAGAAGCCATGAAAATGGCGACGGTTCTTTCCGGAGGAGAAAAAGTGCGCTGTATGCTCTCCAAAATGATGTTAGCCAAGGCCAATTTGCTGCTCATGGATGAACCCACCAACCACCTCGACCTCGAATCCATTACGGCACTCAACAATGCCATGCAAGAATTCCAGGGAACCCTCCTCTTTACGTCTCATGACCACGAACTCGTGAGTACAGTAGCCAATCGCATTATAGAACTGACACCGAACGGAATCATTGACAAAATGATGCCTTACGACGACTACCTGGCAGACGACAAAATTGCCCAACTCCAAGCCGAATTATACGCTTAACCATGGTACGCTATCAGGTAGATTGTCAACAAGCGCAACAACGTTATATTCAGTTCAGCGCAGTATTTGAACAAAAAGCGACGGATACCACCCTTCAACTTGAATTACCAAGCTGGCGACCGGGCAGATACGAATTGGGGAATTTTGCCAAAAACATCAAAGGATTCAAAGCATTTGGCGAAAATAAACAACCGCTTCCTTTTCAAAAAACAAGCAAAGACACTTGGGTCATAGAAAGCGAAGGCCAGACACTCATTCAAATTAGCTACAGCTATTATGCGGCCGAACTCAATGCAGGCTCTACTTACCTAGACCCCAAACAACTTTACGTCAATCCGGTCAATTGTTTTTTCTACGACGCACAACATACCGAACAGCCGTATCAATTGCAATTACATATTCCCCAGCAATGGCAAATCGCATCTGCCCTACAATTTGACGAAAATCTGACCGTTGAAATCAGCAACTTTGACCGTTTGGCAGACAGCCCCTTTATTTGTAGCGCCAATATCGAGCGCCGCAGTTATGAAGTAGCAGGCACCACCTTTCATATTTGCTTCAATGAGCAATCAATGATTCCGTGGGAGCGTGTGCTCCAGGATTTTGAAAAATTTACGTCGCGGCAAATTCAAGACTTTGGCGTTTTTCCGAGTGCCCACTACACCTTTTTGATTCAGGCGCTGCCCTACGCGGCTTACCACGGCGTCGAACACCTCGACTCCACAGTAATTGCACTTGGGCCTTCTTGTGACATTTTTGGTAGTTTGTACACCGAATTACTCGGTGTATGTTCGCACGAACTCTACCATGCCTGGAACATCAAAGCACTGCGTCCGACGGAAATGCTTCCCTACGATTTCAAGCGCGAAAACTACGCACAGGCAGGCTTCATTTACGAGGGCATTACCACCTATATGGGCGATCTCTATTTACTCAAAAGTGGCGTTTTTAGCACCGAACAATTCCTCAAGGAACTCAGTAAGCAAGTGCAGAAACACCTCGATAACCCAGGTCGCTTCTCGATGAGTGTAGCTGCCGCCTCTTTTGACACTTGGCTCGATGGCTATGTTCCCGGAGCCCCAGGCAGAAAAGTATCTATCTACACCGAAGGCTGTTTGCTTGCTTTTTACATCGATTTTAGGTTGCGCAAAGCTACCCAGCACAAAATAGGCCTAGAGCATGTCGTCAAAAGCCTCTATTACAACTTTGCAGAGCAAAACAAAGGCTATACCATCGCTGACTATCAGTACGCTATCGAAAACTTATCAGGCGAGTCATTTACTGCTTTTTTCAAGGATTACGTGAGCGGTACCTGCGCTTATGAAGCTCTCCTGCAAGAGGCCTTCGATTTTTTTGGACTCGAACTCAAGCAAACCCCAAGTAAAAGCTATGCCGAAGCGCGCCTAGGCATGAAAGTATTGCCTGTGGGCAAGGAATGGCAAATCACTGCTATTTTCCCGGGCTCACCTGCCGACACAGGTGGCTTGGCCCTTGGCGATTTTATTATTGGCGTCAATGGTTTGCGGGCCCAGCCCAGCCTAGACAATTGGTTGGCTTTTTACGAGAACCAAAATAAAACGCTGCTCATCGAAAGAAGCGGTCAACTTTTGGAACGCTTTATACCTGAAGTAGACCGTCATTTTTATGTGAGCCATCAAGTGTTGCGCAGCCCTGCCCCACTCGCAGCACAAGAAAAAGCTTGGCTTCATTGGACGCAGTAAGTCTTAAAAAAAATCTTCGGGAAAATTCAACAAGTAAAGTTGCTCACTCGCTCTCGTTATGGCAGTGTAGAGCCAGCGCAAGTAACCCATGTTTTTGCGTTCCTCGGGCAAAAAACCGTAGTCGACATAGACATGCGCCCATTGCCCACCCTGTGCTTTGTGTACGGTTACTGCATGCGCATATTTGACTTGCAACGCATTGAAATATGGATTTTTGAGCACTTCTCGGTAACGCTTTTGTTTATTTTTGATATCGGTATGTTCGGCTTCAATCGCATAAAACAACTTGCGCAACACCTCTCTATTTAAACTTGGACCTTCTTCGTGCAAGCTTTGAATGTGAACCAGACAAGTAATTGGTGCTTGATCGGGATAATCGACAAAGCGGAGGTCTAGTTGTGCAAATTCAAAACCGTAAAAAGCTTCAAATTTACGGACGCGGTCGATGCGCGCAAGCTCGCCATTGGCTACAAAACCCATTGGAGAGCTGGGGTCGAGCCAAAAATAATTGTTTTTAACCACCATCAGTAAATCGCCTTTTTCCAGGACTTCTTCTCTATAAAACAAACGGTTCCTGATTTCCAGGTTCCATTGATTGGCGCGCTTATTGGCCAGCGTAAGTAAAATCGTTTCGTCGACGCCCACCTTGGCTATAGATTGTTCGAGGTAATCTTGAAATTCGCCACCATCGATTTTTTTGACGCTCGTATCTGAAAGCGCATTGATTGGAGGCAACAACGGGAGTTCAAAGGCTTGTTTTTGTCGCAAAAAGGTAGCAGCTGCTAAAATCCCGGAATGTTGCTCAACGCGCACCACTTGGGTGAGGTGGCTGTGCCAAATGGTGAGTGAAGGATAGGCCTCGGCGAGTATTTGGGGCAAAAGTGCGATGCTGTGATCTTGACCAACCGGCGGCAACTGCCCTGGATCTCCAATGAATATCAGGTGGCAGTTTTCGCCGTTGTAGACATAATTGAGTAAATCTTCGAGCACATTTGTGGCTTCTTGAGGCGCAGCGGCAGCAAGCATGGAGGCCTCATCGACAAAAAAAAGCGTGTTTTTATGTAAGTTTTTGGCCAGTGTCAGGCCTTGACTACTCCATTCTCCGCCCGAAAAATAGATGTGACGGTGAATGGTGCTCGCTGGAAAACCAGCGTAGTTAGCCAATACTTTGGCTGCTCTACCCGTAGGTGCCAATAATTTGAAAGGTAATTTTTCTTGGCGCATTTGGCCAACTAGGTGAGCAATGAGCGTAGATTTACCCGTTCCGGCATAACCCGTCAGGATCCACAACTTGCGCATTTCTCGGGCACGAATGAAAACCAAAAACTGCGAAAGTGCTTGTTCTTGATCAGGCGTAAAGGTCAGTTGTGGCGTCATGAATATCAGCTTGGTCGCTTTAACAAAATTAAATATTGTAGCTTTGTACTTAGGGCCCGAGCCCAAAGACTTATAAACAAGCCATGTCGCGTTTGGTACTTCACTTTACGGAATCTACGCTCTTACTGCTCGAAGTAGCAGAGCATTTGGTATTGAGTACTTCGATACCGCTCGAAACCAATAAGCCCTTTGCGCGCGAACGCATGGCCGGCCCCATCAAAGAAGCTTTAGCCAAACATACCTTGGCGCAAACACTTTGGTTTGGTCCCAATTATACGTTGTTCCCGAGAGCACTTTTTGATGTGAACAATTTGGAGGCTTATTACGAACTCAATCAAGGCGCTTTGCCAGAACAGCAGCAGCTCAGCTATCAGATCATTGACTCCTTGGATCTTGTTTTGATCTTTAGCCTACCAGTTTGGCTCAACGACTTTGCCAAATATGAGTTGCATACACCCCAGATTCAGCACACCTTGGCCCTGCATTTGGAACAGCTCGGCGCACAAAACCTGAATGACCGCGTTGTCATACATATGGAAGCCAATCATTTTGTTTTGCTCGCCATCAAAAACCGCAAGCTGAGGTGCTGTACGGCGAATGAATACCAACAACCTGCCGACATCCTTTATTTTCTGTTGGCTCACCAACAAAAACTCAACTTACCTAAGCGCTTGGAACTAGACATCTACGACGCGAGTCAAGCGTTTGACTACACATCATTTGAAGCCCTCATGAAGCATTTCAAAGATTTTGAGCACTTTACCTGTACTTTTAACGATACACCCACCTACCAAAAACAAATCTTGTGCGCATCATCAGAGGATCTTTAAAAGGCAAGCGCTTTGCCACACCGCCGGGCTTTCCTTCTCGACCTACAACAGACTACGCTAAAGAAGGACTCTTTAATATGCTCGACAACATGCTCGACCTCAATGAGTTACGTGTATTAGATCTGTGCGCCGGGACCGGCAATATTTCCTTTGAATTTGTGAGTCGAGGAGCAGCCCACCTCTTGGCGATCGATAGCCACCCGCGCTGTGTGCAATACCTCAAACAAAATATCCAGACTTTGCAGATCAGCAAGGCGATGCAAGTCTATAAATCAGACTGCGTCATCTATTGCCGCAACGCCAAAAATGTACAGTACGACCTCATTTTTGCAGACCCTCCCTACCATTTAGGGTTCCACAACGAACTCATCCATACCATTTTCGAAAAAGAATTGCTCACACCAGATGGTTTAGTGGTCATTGAACACGGTAAGCAGCATGATTTCTCGGCAATCCCGCAGTTCGATGCTTGTCGTAACTTTGGAAATGTTTACTTTAGTTTTTTTAAGCACACGCCATGAAACGTTGTCTTTTCCCCGGAAGTTTTGATCCCTTTACCAAAGGCCATGAAGCCATTGTGCATCAAGCGCTGAGTTTATTTGATGAAGTCGTTATTGGCGTAGGTATCAACTCTAAAAAACAAGGGCTTTTTGCCACCGATAAAAAAATAGCACACATCCAATCTTTGTTTTGTGCTCATGATAACGTCAAGGTTTATTCCTTTCAAAAACTAACCGTTGAATTTTGCAAAGAAATCGGTGCAACCCATATCGTTCGCGGCTTGCGAGATGCCAAAGACTTTGAATACGAGCGCAGTATCGGCCACATGAACCACGCTATCTCTGGAATCGATACCGTCTTTTTCTTGACAGCCCAGGCCCACAGCGCCATCAACTCGAGCATTATTCGCGAAATGTATCAGAACGGTGCCGATATTTCTCCGTTTGTAACGAACCCCGAACTGCTCGTTTAATGCCAGTGCAGCTTCGGTTTTTCATAGGTACACTTCTCTGGGCCCTTCCTATTTTCGGACAGGTACAGCTGCGCGGGCTCTCATTTTGGAATGAGCCTACTCTAGACATCTATCAAATCGACAACCATTTCAGCCAAGAGAAAAAATTTCTACAGCGCGTCTCTCCCGACTCTATGGGTATTTTCAATGTGCAGCTCGACCTCCAAGCCATCAGCACGCTTCAAATTTGCGGAAGCAACAAATGCGCAATGCTCTACGCCCAACCCAAAGGTCGTTACCTGATCGAATTGCCCTTAGAAGAAGCACAAACATACTACAACCAAGACATGCAAGAAATCGAGCTCTTGTTTTATCAGCTCGACACCACCGACATCAATTACCGCATTTTGGGCTTCGAGGCCTGGATGGACAACTACATTGCCGACATCTATCAACTCAAAGACATCCGCAGCAACGAATTCATTCTGAAAGTACTTGCTTTTAAGGCAGAAACTGCTGCAGTTTACGGAAATGAAACCAATGCCTTTCTGCGCGATTACATCAAATATAGCGTTGGACTAACTATTGATAACTTCTCTGTTGTTGGTGGCCCGTCTAAAGAGGATAAATATGAATTTTATTTACAGACCGATAGCGTGGCATATGACCAACCGAAACTCATTGAATATGCCCGTTTATTTTACGAAGCTTACGACTCTCAGGTAGACCTCAATGTGCGAAATGCCGTTCAGATTGCCTTACAAGCCAATAGCCTGGATGCGCTCATTGCGGCTTTGCGTCAAGATCCCTACATCTACAATTCGTCGTGGGCAGAGTTTGTTGCGTTGCAACTCATCATTGAATCGGAGCAAACCAAACGCATTGCTAAAGATTTAAGCCTAGCGCTACTGCGCAGTTTATCAATACAAGGGACACAAGTTGGTTTGCGCGCAGCAGCCCGCTTTCAGCTGCAACAACTGAGCAAACTCAGTGATGGCGAAATTTGGGATGCAGCCCAACTCTCCAAAGAATTCGGCTTCAGCATCGCTTCTCAACAATACGTCTATTTACATCATTACATTCCTGGTAATCAAAAGTGCATTGCAGAAATGGCCGCGCTCAAGCGGCTGGCCGAACGCTACAAAAACAAAGTACAAATCATCACGTTTTACCCCAGCGAACTAACCTGGACCACAGCAGACAACAGAGCTTTTGATGGGGCCAAATGGCAACGCGTTGCACTGCCGAGTACCGCAGAAACCTGGACCCAATTCAGTTGGACTTCAGCTCCTGCCTACATTTTGCTTGATCCTCAATTAAAAGTACTTTACCTCAATGCTTTAGGGCCTTTACCCAATGCGCGCACTCAAACAATTGACTTGATTTTCAGCCAATTACTTGGTAATTAATCTTGACTCGGCACCAAGTATTTTAGGCTCAATTTTCCGTCGGCATCGCGAGAAAGCTCATAGCCATTTTGTTGTCTGAGCAACCAATCTATGAAGGCTCCATCGATTTGTGCAGCTTCAATTTCTATAATTTCTGTAGCACCCTTGAGCGGGAAAGTTTTCTTGCGCATTTCTTTTAAATACATGAGTTGTACTAAATCCCACTCCGATTCTTTTTGAGCTGCCGATACAATCAGCTCTTTTTCGCTGTCATA
>JAJTGF010000104.1 GCA_021299335.1 Cryomorphaceae bacterium | reverse complement strand
GGATGGTACTATCAACGGCACATTAGTTGAAGAAGGTGTTTACTTCTATAAATATACTGCCTTACTAGGGCAGTCCAATCAAGAAGTGACAGGCCACGGCTTTTTCCACTTGGTTCATAAGAAATAAGCGCGGTGCATGTTTTGAAGAAAGCTTCTTTGCTGCGCCACT
The DNA here is from genome assembly GCA_021299335.1 of Cryomorphaceae bacterium. GTDB lineage: Bacteria > Bacteroidota > Bacteroidia > Flavobacteriales_D > Crocinitomicaceae > UBA952. The sequence goes on along the minus strand of JAJTGF010000104.1, from coordinate 4,545 downwards.
TTATGCCACTTGTTGGCTTTTTGGGCGCCATTGCCATTGCAGCTTATTTCTATAACCCAAAGCCCATCGCCAAAGGTGATAAGCAATACGGTGGCACCCTAAAGATAAGTTCCAAAAATGAAGGGCTACTGCTTTTTCCGCTGGCCAACAACACTCTAGATCACCAACGTCTTCAGGGCCTTATTTTTGAACCCTTATTAAAACCCGCTGAAAATGAGCGCGGGTGGCGCTATTGTTTGGCTTCCAAAATCAAACCGAATGACAACGGCAACAAAGTTGAGATTCAGCTGAGAAAAAATATTCATTTCGCGGACGACCCTTGTTTTCGCTTTCACTCTAGTGAGCTGACTTCAGAGGATGTAGCGTTTAGCCTAAGCCTGGCCTGCTCGCAACAAGCTAATGTACAGCAAGACTTGATGTTGTCGGAGGTGATTGTAGGGGGTCATTCATTTTATCAGCAAGGCCTCGATCCGCTGAAAAAAACAGTCCGAGGCATCAAAATCAAAGACGACTACACTTTAGAAATAACATTAACGCGTCCCTATAATCATTTTTTAAATCTGCTTTCTGCGCCCAATTTGGCCATTATAAGTAAACAGGCAGCCGCGTATTATGGTGAGCAAATCATGGAGCATCCAGTAGGAACCGGGCCTTTCCAGCTTCGAACTAAAAAAAGCAAGCGCTATACCTTCGAAAGAAACCCATCGTATTGGAGATACGACAAATATGGGAATCAGCTTCCGTATTTAAGTCAAATTGAGCTTACGTGTGGAGTGCCGGGTCAGTTGGCGCACCAATATTTTCTAAAGAACAAGATAGATCTGCTTTTTGATTTACCCATCGATGAACTTCAGGACGCTTTTGGAACCTTGAATGATGCCAAGTCTGGTAAAAATCCGCTGCACGAAGTATATATCAAAAATGCAGCTAAAACGCACTTCATTCAATTCAATTGTGCCAAACCACCATTTAATAATGTCAACGTAAGAAAAGCTTTTGCTTTGGCCATCGACGCTCAAGTTATTTGTAACGACGTGCTTAAAGGAGAAGGGCGCGAGCTGAATCAGCAATTCATTCCTGGTCAAAAACACTATAAAAACTCACTGATTCAGGCTGATTCAAGACCAAAAAGCGCAAAAATAGAGGCGGCGAAACTACTGATTTCTAATGCGGGATATAACCGTGCAAATCCACTGCCGACAGTGGTCTTCTATGTGGGCGCGAGTAAGAAAACCCTTGCTTACAAGTGGTCTAGTGCTGCGGCAAAAATCGAAGCACAAACGCACAACAAGGTTTTTTATGGCGAACGGGTTGGGTTGGAGACTACCCAGGTGCCGAGTCTTACTTAAGGCTCTTTTACAGCAAAACCCAAAAACCTTGTTTCTTCAAAAATGATGTGGTCGATGTACAATACCTGCAATCAGTATTGGCGCCAACGCCAAGCCAAATGAAAGCCGCGCAAATGCGGTGTGAGCTTGCTATTTTGGCCCAACAAGCCCTCATTCCTGTTTATACTGAAGATTTTATAGTCCTCAATCAATTGAGGCTTAGAGGTTTTGAGCTAGATGCGTCCGGTATGCTCGATTTTGGCAAACTCTATATGAAAGAGCTTAAATAAACGCGTCTAACTAAGCGCTTCTTCAACCCAGGCTTTACCCCAATTTTCATGCTCTTCATTTGACCATAAAGTCGGATAAAAAATACGCTTTTGGAAACGTGGAGGAAGGTACTTTTGCCAATTTGTGCCGCCAGTGGCAGCCACGTCTTTATCAGGTCTTGCTAAATAACGCACCGCGGACTTGTAGTGTGCCAGAGGCCAGTTGATATTGACATTGATATCGTTTTGTCTTAATGCTTGCTTGACCTGCTCATCTTGCTGGTCTTCTTGAGATAACCTGAGATATACCTGCCAAAGATTTTTATCGCGACAGTGTTCACCCAATTGAATAAATTGGTCGCGGTATTTTTCTTCAAACTGAATTAGTGTCAGTGTTTTCTTTCCTGTGGCCAGTTCTGTAGCGCCTGCTTTCCAATAAATATGCTCGAATAAGGCGGCTATTTTATTTTCCTTCTGCAGTTGCTCGCGGAAATCTTTAGCTACTAAATTGATAAAATCTGTACTGTAAATTTCGATTTCGCGATACTGCGCAGATTGGAACCCAGAGGCAGGAAGCAGACTCATTCGAAATTTCAAGAACTCGTCTCTATCCATCCCATTGATCATGATTTCAAAACTCTTGACGAGCGCATCAAAATAGCGATTGATTCGGGTTACGCGGTCCGTAAAGTGTGTTTTATTTGGTTGTTGTATTTTTCCGAGCGCTTCAAATTCGCGAAGCGCCAGTTTAAAATACAACTCAGTAATTTGATGGTACATAATGAAAACCACTTCGTCGGGAAAAGAGGTTTTTGGTTTTTGCAAGCTTAAGAGTGTGTCTAGTTGGATGTAATCCCAATAGGTAGTGACATCGGCGTATAATAAACCCTCTAAGTAAGCGTTGAAGTCTTCTCCAAGCGCCGCATACTTTTCATTGAGTTGGCTGAGTTTCTCTTTGAGTTCGGGTGTGATTTCCATCTTTTTCTGATTGATTTGAATTTTCGAAATTAAACAAAATTTAAGTGCTTAAAGAATATTTACTTTTGTAGATACAATGAATCGCTAATGATCAATTATAACCCTAAAAACTGGCTCTCTTTTATTTTTTCCTTTCATAAAAGCGATACCGCGCGCATGATGTGGAAAGAACTCATTTACATTAGCATTCTATCCATTATGATTGCTTATGTTGAAATCAAGTTTTTTCCAGAAGCGTCATTTCTTAAAAACCTAACGACGGTATACTCCCTTCTCGGTTTTGTTATTTCCCTTTTGCTTGTATTTAGAACCAACACTGCTTATGATCGCTGGTGGGAGGGCCGAAAAGCCTGGGGTTCAATCGTAAACGACAGTAGAAGCTTAAGCGCTAAATTAAGTGCCCTCAAACTAGAAAAAGAAGTAAAACACAAGTTCAGCAGCCTTATCATTTTATATGCATTTAGTATTAAGAATCATTTACGCAATAAGTTGATACAAGATGATGCCGATTGTACCATAGATTTGTCTAGGTCCCATTTAACCGGCCACCAACCTTTACGGGTCCAACAAGAACTAAGGGCTGCTATTGAAGAAATACGCAACAACAATCAAATGAGCCCAGAGTGTTGGTTGGCTACACAACGTGATTTAGACGGTCTCGTGGCTTCTCTTGGTATTTGTGAGCGCATCAAAAATACACCCATACCGTTTTCATACAGCCTCTTTATCAAGAAATTTATTTTCATTTATGTGGTGACCATGCCGCTGGCTTTTGTGCCATTATTTGGATACTTATCCGCTTTTATCTCCACTTTTGTTTTTTATGCGCTCGTCAGTATGGAGCTTTTAGCTGAGGAAATTGAAGATCCGTTTGGTGGCGATGAAAACGATTTGCCGACCGATCAAATTTGCCTGACAATCCAGAACAACAGTCAACAAATTTTTGGCGCATAAAAAAAGCGCCAATTGGCGCTTTCGGAAATTTGAAACTTTTATTACTTAGACTCTTCGTCAAAAATACGCTTTGGACGCAATTGTTCGAACAAGCCAAGCGTTAGCCAATAAGGAAGGATGAATCCAAGTAAAAAGAATAACATCCAAAAGGCCATACCGCCAATTAAAAGAAACATTACAATGCCGAAAGTGCTCATCTTCTATTATTTTTGCAGTTGAAAACAGTTCAAAATTACACAAATTAATTCATAAACACCAAAAAATGGAATTTCGCATCGAAAAAGACACCATGGGCGAGGTCAAAGTACCTGCTCAACGCTATTGGGGAGCCCAAACCGAGCGTTCGCGCAACAACTTTAAAATTGGTCCAGAGGGTTCGATGCCCATTGAAGTGATTCACGCTTTTGCCTATCTCAAAAAGGCGGCTGCGCATGCCAACCACCAACTTGGTGTTTTGCCACAAGAAAAAAGAGACCTCATCTCTAAAGTGTGTGATGAAATCTTGACTGGCCAACACAACGACGAATTTCCTTTGGTCATCTGGCAAACCGGTTCTGGTACACAATCTAACATGAATTGCAATGAAGTCATTGCCAACCGCGGACACGTCATCAATGGCGGTCATTTGTTAGACGAGCAAAAAGTGCTCAATCCCAACGATGACGTCAATAAATCACAGTCTTCAAACGACACTTACCCTACCGCTATGCACATCGCCGCCTATAAAATGGCTGTTGAGGTCACCCTTCCTGGTTTGCAACATTTACGAGACGTGCTCCAACAAAAAGTTGTTGAATTCAAAGACATCGTCAAAACAGGGCGTACTCATTTTATGGATGCCACTCCCCTCACATTAGGTCAAGAATTCAGTGGCTATGTTGCACAGCTTGATTACTCCATGCGTGCAATTCATAATGCGCTTGTTGCTGTTTCTGAATTGGCTTTGGGTGGCACCGCTGTTGGTACCGGGCTTAATACACCAAAAGGATACGATGTGTTGGTGGCACAAAAAATAG
>JAJTGF010000039.1 GCA_021299335.1 Cryomorphaceae bacterium | reverse complement strand
GGATCAAACTCTCCGTTGTATAATAACTTCGAATTTTAAGAGCTCGAGTATGTTTGTTTTTATTCTTAAAAACGCTGTTTCCTTATTTCTCAATACTTCAAAGAACTTGTCTTAAGCAATCAGTAAGAACTCCCGCTCCTACTCATTTATCGGTTTCTAAAACCCCCATAACACCAAGACCGTTGTCTCAATTGCGGGGTGCAAAGATATGTACTCTTTTTGGTTTGGCAATACTTTTTTGAAAGAAAATTGAATTTTTTTTCAATCAAAAATCTAACTAATTGATTTATAGAGCCATTTAATTTATGCCCTGAATTGCCTTTTTCAAATCTAGGATTGCGTCGCTTTGAAGTAGATCCGTCATGGTTGCATTGACCAACGGAAATTCAGGGAGCTTCATTTTTGCATCGGGATACTCCTCCCTGTAAAAAAAGAAATCATCTTGCGCACAGAGTACCCAATGTTGTTTGTTGGTGTAACCAGAACCCCAAGTGGCTAAAATAACGGCCGCACCAATTGAAAATTGAGCTTTGGGCTCCCAAGATCCTTTGAACTGAACTTCTGCCAAAAAAAGCCCCAACTGGTCAGTAAAAATACGCTGGTCTGAACCAGACCATTTTTTATAGGAGGGGATCAACTGCTGAAGCAAGAAGAGATCGTTAGTGGAAAGCTGAATGCGCTCGACGCGCTTGTTAGTGGTTCTGGCAAGTGCAAACCATTGCCGCAAAGCGAAAAGCAACAGAACGAGCACCGAAATGCCGCAAATTTTGGCGAGCATTATGAATCCGGACCAAATCGAAATAGGGATCAGGATTAATAATACCGCAAATAGTGGAAGCCAAAAAGAAAAGCGGTAGCTATTCAGCGATCCATTTGTCATTGCGCATTTCTCCTTTGATGGTTACATTTTTAGTACGCGCATAGTCTTCAGCAGCAACGAGCATTTGCTCACGTGTGTCTCTGCGAATAAGGATTGCTGAAGATCCTTGTGATTTTACTTCTATGTAAAAACCGTTGCGCAATCTGGCTGGTTTGGTTGGAGGTCTACCCATGGTGTTGTGTGTATTAATTGATAAGAGTTTGACAATATAACTAAAATATATGAAAATTGTTGCCTTTTGCCAAACAAAAATCATGCCTTAATCAATGTTGTCATGAAAGAATTAACTTTGCGGCATGATACAATTTGATCGACTCGGTTACTTTTTACCTCAAGGATATCTCTTTTCAAATGTCAATTTACAAATCAATAAAGGTGACAAAGTTGGCCTTGTCGGGAAAAATGGTGCGGGAAAATCGACACTGCTGCGCATTCTATCAGGAAGTATCAAGCCGACCGACGGTCAAGTGCACCATCCGAAGAACCTTAAATTTGGTTTTTTAACGCAAGATATTCACATCGAATCCGACAAAAGTGTCTATGATTTTCTCTTCTACTCTAACCATCAATTAAATGAAATCAGAGAGCGACTCGAGCACATCAACCACGAACTCACGGTGCGCACGGATTACGAAGCAGATAGCTATTTAGCACTCTTAGACGAACTTTCAGATTTGAACCACCGTTTCCAGGTCCTCGAAGGCTATCAATGGGAAGAAAAAATCAAAGCTACACTAGAAGGTCTCGGTTTTAGCGATCTCGATCAACAAAAATTAATTGCACAATGCTCAGGTGGCTGGAAAATGCGTGCTGAATTGGCCCGAATTCTGGTCAATACGCCTGATATTCTATTGCTCGATGAACCAACAAATCATCTTGACATCTTATCTATCAGTTGGCTAGAGCAATACCTACAGCGTTTTGAAGGAGCCGTCATCTTGATTTCGCACGACCGCCTATTCTTAGATAACGTCAGCAACCGCACGCTAGAAATTTCGCGACAGCAAATCTTTGATTTTCCTTATGCTTACACCAAATACAAAGAGCTTAGAGCTGAGGAAATGGAAAGACTCGAACAGGCCAAAAAACAACAAGACAAAGACATCAAGCATACCGAAGAGCTCATCGAAAAATTCCGAGCCAAAAAAAACAAGGCGGCCTTTGCGCAATCCTTGATCAAAAAACTAGATAAAACAGAACGCATTACCGTAGAGAAAGACCAAGTGGCGCGACTTAAATTGCGCTTTCCTTTGGCTGTTCAGCCTGGTAAATGGGTCTTGGAACTCAATCAAGTGGGGAAAAGCTACGATGAACGCTGATTGTTTAAAGAGGTGTCCATCACCATTGGCCGCGGCGAAAAAATTGCCCTTCTTGGCCCAAATGGAGTCGGAAAATCAACGCTTCTCAAAACTATCATGGGGAATATCACCCACGACGGAGAGGTACTCAATGGACACAACGTACAAATCTCCTATTTTGCCCAAGATCAGGCCGAACAACTCGACCCACAACTGAGCATCTACGATACCGTTGATCAAATTGCAAAAGGAGATTTAAGAAGAGACTTGCGCAGCATACTTGGTGCGTTTTTATTCTCAGGAGAAGACATCGACAAAAAAGTGGGCGTGCTTTCCGGCGGAGAACGTACGCGCTTGGCCTTGTGCTGCTTATTGCTGAGCCCTTCTAACTTCCTGATCCTCGATGAGCCTACCAATCACCTCGATCTTCAAAGCAAAGAAGTACTTAAAGAAGCGCTTGTGCATTACGAAGGCACTTTTATTATTGTATCTCACGATCGCGAATTTGTCGATGGCCTCAGCAACCGCATTTGGGATATCGAAAATCAAGGTGTGAAAATTCATCACTTTAGCCTCAAAGAATACCTCGCTTATAAAACACAAAAAAATCTTTCTTCCGTAGAGGTAGCACCGAGCAAAGCGCTTAAAAAAGAACAGCCCACCGAAGAGCGCAGCAAGCCAAAAATCGATAAAGCGCAGCAGAAAGCACAGCGCGAAATTCAACAGATTGAGCAGCAAATAGAAAAACAAGAGCAAAACTTGAGTGCCATTGAATTAGAACTTGGCGAAATTGATTACCAAGATAAAACCAACTATAATGCAGTGCTCAACCGTTATGAACAAGCAAAGAGCGAGTTAGAGCTGCTGTACAAAAAATGGGAAGAAAAATCCGAAGCCGTCTGATGCGCTCAAAAATCATTAATTTTGAATTGTGAAACAGCTCCTCTTTTTTTGTGTAGGATTACTTTTGATGTCAGCCAACTGCAATAAGCAGAACCAAAATCCGGTTCCGTTTGTACCCGTAGACATCACTATCGACATCCAATTACCGAGCTACAGCGACCTTCAAGGTGTCGGTGGCTGGACCTACCTAAACGGTGGCTCTAAAGGAATCATCGTGTATAGAAAAGGCATCGACGAATTTGTAGCTTTTGACCGTCATTCTCCAGCAGATGTCAATGGCAGTTGCCCCTTGCCTTTGTATCCAGATGAACAAAATTTCTTGCAACTCATCGACTCTTGCAATAATGCGGTGTTTTCGCTCTACGACGGCTCACCAGTGAGCAATAGTATCTACGGCTTGAGACAATATGCGACCCAATTCAACGGAACCAATTTATTGCGCGTTTACAACTAAAATTTATGGCAGATATCAAAGTAACCATTATTGACAGAGAAGGTCAAACCCATGTATTAGAAGGGCCTACCGACATGAATATGAACATCATGGAGCTTTGTAAAGCTTACGATTTACCAGTGAAAGGAGAATGTGGCGGCATGGCGATGTGCGCTACTTGTCAGTGTTACCTAGAATCGGATACAGCACTCTCTGAACAGAGCGATGCCGAGCTCGATATGCTCGATCAAGCCTTTTTTGTAAAGGCGAATAGCCGTTTGGGTTGTCAAATTCAACTCCACGAAGACATCGACGGAATTGTATTGCGCCTTGCCCCTGAGCAAGATTAATTCAAGCGCGCCGCAAATACTTTTCTGAACTTCTCTACTTTTGGCCTGACCACACTCTGACAATACGGATTGCCCGGATTGTTCTCAAAGTAATCGTGGTGGTAATCTTCGGCCTCAAAATAGTTATTGATGCCTACTATTTCAGTCACAATTGGCGCATCCCACACTTTTTCGTCATTGAGGCGCTTGAGGTATGTCGAGGCTACCGCTTTTTGCGCTTCATTGTGGTAAAAAATGACGCTGCGGTATTGTGTTCCGATGTCGTTGCCTTGGCGATTGAGTTGCGTTGGATCATGGACAAACCAAAAAACCTCGAGGAGCTCTTCAAAAGATACAACCTTGGGGTCAAAAACAACTTGTGCGACTTCCGCATGGCCAGTTTGGCCGGTACAAACTTCTTTGTACGTAGGGTCCTGTTTGTGGCCTCCCGCATAACCGGGCACAACAGATATAACACCTTTCAGGTCTTTGAAACAAGCTTCTATGCACCAAAAGCATCCTGCACCTAAAGTGGTAGTTTCGTATTGGGAATTTTCCATATTTAATTTTTGATCGTCGGCAGAAACAAAATTGAGCGAGGCCGAATTGATACAATAGCGCAAACCCGTGGGGCGCGGACCATCGTCAAAAACATGCCCTAGGTGTGCATCGCATTTTGCACAGCGCACCTCAGTTCTGATCATGCCGCGGGAGCGATCCATGATTTTTTTGACATTCCCTTGGGTAAGCACCTCGTAAAAACTTGGCCAGCCTGATCCGGAGTCGTATTTGGTGCCACTCTCAAACAACGGCGCATCGCAAGCTACGCAAATGTAGGTACCTTCTTCGTGGTGATCCCAGTACTTACCTGTGAACGGACGTTCGGTACCACCGTTCACGACATAACAGACGTTTTCTGGTAGCGCACGGCCATTGAAAGTGTTTTGATTTTTATCGGCATCTGGGTCTTGCTGACCACAAGCATTTAGGCTTCCTAACATAAGTATCACAAATATACGTTTCATGTAAGAACAACAATCAAGAGTTGGTTTGGTTTAAGTACTTTTGCGACCATGCTCAAAAGATATTCAAAGGATTTTTGGTTGCTCAGCGCAAGTATGTTTTTTTTCATGCTCAGTTTCAACCTGATTTTACCCGAAATGAACGGGTTTATTAGTGGGCTTGGCGGAAGCGAGGTCAAGGGCAGTATCATCTTTTTATTTTCAGTTGCGGCAGGTGTTTCGCGTCCTTTCGCGGGCAGATTAGCCGACTTGATAGGACGCAAAAGAAGTGTATTCATCGGTCTAGGAATTGCAATTGCAGCAAGCATCAGTTATGCTTGGGTTGGCGCTTTATCTGTTTTCTTTGTCCTGAGCTTTGCACACGGCCTGAGTGCTGGTTTTGCACCAACTGGAGCCACTGCTCTACTCACCGACATTTTACCACCCGGCAGAAAAGGTGCGGCTATGGGTCTTTGGGGAACATTCATCTCACTTGGCATTGGGGTTGGCCAAGCGCTGGGCTCTTATATTTTCGAACGGAGCAATTTTGACACCCTCTTTATGACCTCCGCAGCTTTTGGAATACTTGCGCTCTTATTGCTCAGCCCGATCAAAGAAACGCTTCCTGAGCAACAAACGTTTCAATGGAGGCAATTATTGATCAAATGGGAAGACGTCGTAGAGCCCAGCGTTAAACCCGCTGCGCTCATCATGCTACTCACCGCAATTAGCTCTGGGCTTATCTTTGTCCTGACGCCCGATTATTCCACTTATTTAGGCATTGCCAACAAAGGCTACTTTTTTGGAATTTACGTCTTGAGTACGATCGGAATTCGCTTGGTTTTTTCATCGCTTTCCGACCGAATCGGACGCAGAGAAACAATGGTAATTGGCTGCTCTTTACTCGTTTTGAGTATGGTGCTATTAGGTTATACTGATGACGTTTGGAGCTATTCTTTTGCCGCAGCCATTTTTGGTTTGGCAACAGGTATTTCGAGCCCAACGCTTTTTGCCTGGACGGCAGACTTGAGCCTTGCACATCGGCGTGGAACAGGTTCGGGAACACTATTTATTGCACTTGAAATCGGAATTCTGATAGGTTCTGGCCTGACCTTTTTATTTTACAAGAATACCATCGAAAGCGCCCGCCATTGTTTGTTTATTGCCGCCGGATTTGGAGTGATCGCATTGCTGATTTTGTTGGTGCAAATTCGCAGTGCCAAGAGCATCAATGCTTGAGGTAGCGCCTGACTAACCAATGACCGAAATAAACGAGTGGGGTCAGTAACACAGCAATCCCAATTTTCAAGATGTAGTTGGTAGGGGCAACCTCCATATAGGTTGAAAAACTCATGGCGCCCGGCAAAACAAACCCGATATACAGCACAATATAGGAATCGATCAGTTGAGAGAAGAGTGTGCTTCCAGTGCTGCGCAACCAAATAAAGCGATTACCAGTTCGCTGCTTGATGCGGTCAAAGAGATAGGCATCTAAAATTTGCGAGACAAGAAAGGCAACGATACTCCCGACAATGACTGCCTGTGCCTGACCAAAAACCAAATTGTAAGCATCATTTGTGGCTAATTTGGAGCCTTTGATTTCGTAGGCGGGTATGGCCATAGACAGACCCACAATTAAAAAACAATAAGCAATGAGCCCCGCGGTAATCCAGGACAAACGCCGGACTGCTTTTTGACCATAAAACTCATTGAGTAAATCGGTCAAAAGAAAGACAACGGGCCATGGTAAAATACCAATAATGGTGGTGAATGGGCCAAATTGATGACCGAATAGAAATCCTTTGAGCGGAATTTGGATCAGTTTATTACTGATCAGCTCTGCGGTGACTGCATTCGTGACAAACAAACCGGCTAAAGCGATAAAAAGCCATTGTCTGCGCTCGTTGAGTTGTGCTTGCTCCATGCCACTAAAATAAGCAATTAGGGCGTACCGTAGTCGAGTCTTTTAGTTTTGATGTAGCGTTGGATGTAATATTGGGAAGTTTTGAAGTTGTCGATGCGCACGCCGTTGTTGGCAGAATGGATAAACTTAATGGCATCTGGCGTCACTTCGACCACGAGCGCCACATGGCCAACGCTAGTAGAATTGACATTGCTTCCTTTGAAAAACATGAGGTCTCCGGGTCGAATTTCAGAGAGCAAAACGGTGGTGCCGAGCTCGGCTAAACCATAGCTGGTTCGGACTAAATCAAAACCGAAATTGCCAAAAATATAATTGATAAATCCGGAACAATCAAAACCTGAAGGTGTAGTACCACCGTAGCGATACGGCACCCCTAAAAAGCGCTTGGCATAGTTGATAATAGCATCGACCTGCGGGTCGTTGGGTAGCGGTGCTTGCACCTGATCTGAGGACGCAGGCGTTTGCGCCATACTCAGTTGAGCAGACCCAAGCAATAATAACAAGAAAATGGAGCGAAATATTTTCATTTTCTGAAAGCGAATGCAAAAATAATAATTATTTTCGAATTCTTATTCAAGTAGACAGATGCCCTCAATTGAAAATCAAACACTTAGCAAACTTTACTACAGCATTGGCGAAGTCGCAGAGATGCTACAAGTAAATGCCTCACTCTTAAGATTTTGGGAGAAGGAATTTAACTTAGTGGTTTCAAAAAAGAACAAAAAGGGCAATCGGCTTTTTTCGGTCAAAGAAATCGAGCAAATCAAGCGCATTTACCATTTTGTCAAAATCGAGGGATATACCCTTGATGGCGCTAAAAAAGCGCTCAAACAAAAGGGACTTTCTACCGTTGCCGCGCCCGCAGATGAAGTTCTTCAAACCATTCAAACTCAGCCTGAATCGACAATTGATCATCTTGACTTGATCGCCAGACTCGAAAAAATCAAGCAGCAGTTGCTGAACTTACCGGTTCACAAAATGGAAGTAAACCCTGCTCCTGCTTCCGTTGCACAATCGGCAACAATACCTGAACCTGAACCAACACTTACACCAACACCTGAACCCAAGCCAGTTGTCAAGAAAGCACCTGAAAAACCAAAGCCGGCAAGTGACATGCCAACGCTTTTTGATTTTTAAGCTATTTACAGCTCGCCAAAAACCTTTTGAATATAAGCCGGTACCTCCAGCATCCTCGAGCCGTACCAAGAGCAGATTTCACCATCTACCAATAGAATTTTTGAATGAGGAAACATTTGTTGGATTGATTCGAAGTGTTTTTCTTCAAACGGATAAGGTTCGGAACTTAAAAAGATCAGATTTGGGGTAGCATTTGAATGAGTGGGCTCGGGCAGCAATTCATCTAGCGCTGGATACCTTTCGATACTGCAATAGTTTTGCAAGCCAAAATGAGTCAACAAAGCACTGATGTAAGTATTTGGGCCCACGACAAAATAGGGATCTTTCCAAATAAAATAGAGAAAGGATGCACCGTTTGCTACAGGGCCTAGTTCTTGGAAGCCCCTTTTGATCTGCGCAACAAGTGTTTGCGCCTGCGCCATTCGATTCACTTTTTGACCAATCTCAAGTAAATAATAAAAAGCGTCGTCTAGGGTATTGATATCCGTCAGTAAAACAGGATAATTTTGTTGAAGTCGGGCGATGTCTTCTTTGGTGTTTTCTTCTTTATTGGCAATGACAAGTGTGGGCTCGAGCGCTTCAAGCACCTTAAAATTCAACTTCTTGGTGCCACCAACTCTTGTTTTCGTTTTCCACCATTGCTCCGGGTGGATACAAAACTTGGTGATGCCCACCACTTCCTGCTCAAGGCCCAAGGCCCAGAGGTATTCAGTCAAGGAAGGCACCAAAGAAATGATCCGCATGGGAGCTTAAGCCATTGCCGCAATGACGTCGTAGCGAGATACAATATGGAATTTCCCATTACCGAGTTCAACGAGTACTGCCGGAACGTGCTTGGAAATCAATTTACAAAGCTCTTCGACACTTGTGTTTTGTTGAACAACCGGGAAAGCAGGATTCATTATCGTTGAAATAGGCGCATCTCTGAGACTTGGGTCTTCGACTAACAGTTGGTATACGTGACTGTCGTCTATAGAACCAACGAATTGACCATCTTTCATGACCGGAATTTGAGAAATATCAAAATTGCGCATTTTGGCGATGGCATGTGAAACCAGTTCTTCTGCATACAGCGATACCAAAGGCTTGTTGCCATGCTTGGCTACTAAGTCACCAGCTGTGAGGAGTTCTTCCTCTAAAAAGCCGCGTTCGCGCATCCAGTCGTCATTGAAAATTTTACCGACATAACGGCTGCCGTGGTCGTGAAACAAAACCACCACTACATCGTCTTTGGTGAGTTTTTCACCCATTTGCAAGAGCCCTTTGATGGCAGCACCCGCTGAGTTACCCACAAAAATTCCTTCTTCGCGCGCCAGTCTACGGGTGTAAACAGCGGCATCTTTATCGGTAACTTTTTCGAAATGATCAATGACGTCAAAATCGACGTTGGCCGGCAAGATATCTTCACCAATACCTTCTGTGATATAAGGGTAGATTTCATTCTCGTCGAAAATACCCGTTTCCTTGTATTTTTTAAAAACGGAACCGTAAGTATCGATGCCCCATATTTGAATGTTCGGATTTTTTTCTTTGAGGTACTGCCCTACTCCTGAAATAGTACCCCCCGTGCCAACACCAACCACAAAATGAGTGATTTTACCTTCGGTTTGCTCCCATAATTCAGGGCCAGTTTGTTCGTAGTGAGCGGTTCTGTTCGATAAATTATCGTACTGATTGACATACCATGAGTTGGGAATTTCTGTGGCCAAACGACGCGATACCGAATAATACGAACGTGGGTCTGTAGGTTCAACTGCTGTCGGGCAAACCACTACCTCCGCACCCACGGCGCGCAAAATATCCATATTTTCTTTGGATTGCTTGTCGTTGAGTACGCAGCTGAGTTTATACCCTTTGATGATACAAGCCAAGGCCAAACCCATACCGGTGTTGCCAGAGGTTCCTTCGATGACGGTGCCGCCGGGCTTCAGGATCCCGGATTTTTCGGCATCTTCGATCATTTTGAGCGCCATTCGGTCTTTAACAGAGTTGCCTGGATTGGTGGTTTCTACTTTGGCAAAAACCTGAGCTGGAACCGACTTGGCTAATTTATTGATGCGTACCAAGGGTGTGTTTCCAATGGTTTCTAAGATATTGTTGTATACTTTCATGAAGGAACTTTGGACAAAGTTAGTCATCTGAATGAATTCATTAATTTTAGGGCATGTTAAAATTTAGATTCCTCTTTGTTTTTGGACTTTTTTCGTGGTTTGCTATAGCTCAAGAATGTCCAATTTTGCCCACTCCAGCCGTTTATCAAACCACAAATGGTCAATTTGTGAGTAGTGGCAATTTAGTCATTGACCCATCGCAAATTACGCCAAACCTACTCGAATCTTTCAAAAGCTACGCGCTGTGGTCAAAAGGAATTGAAGTAAGCCCATTTGTGCAAAATCCGATGGTGCAGTTCAAAAAACTGACCAATGTCAAGCAAGATTCTTACAGCATCAACATTGCAGAGCGCATTACGATTTCCTATTCAAGTGAGGCTTCATGCTTCTATGCCTGGGTATCCTTGCTGCAATTAAGTCAGCAAAAAGAAGGACAACTTATTTTCCCAAAATGCTTCGTGAAGGACTACCCAAAATTTCAGTGGCGCGGCTTACACCTAGATGTGTCCAGACATTTTTTTACGGTTGATGAAGTCAAGCGCTTTTTAGACCTGATGGCCTATTACAAATTCAATACTTTTCATTGGCACCTTACCGATGACCAAGGCTGGCGCATTGAAATCAAAAAATATCCACTATTAACCGAAGTTGGTGCTTGGCGAGATTCCACAGTAGAAAACCATTATAGCACCCTGCCACGCACCTATGACAAAACGCGCTACGGCGGTTTTTACACCCAAGAACAAATCAAAGAAGTGGTTGCCTACGCTGCAGCAAGATTCATCGAAGTGGTGCCAGAAATCGAGATGCCGGGCCATGCCAGGGCAGCACTTGCCGCTTATCCACAATATGCTTGCACCGGCGAAGCGCATGGTGTGGAAGGCCTTTGGGGTATTTTCGACGATATTTTTTGCGCCAAAGAAGAAAGCATTTTGTTTTTACAAGAAATCCTGAGCGAAATTTTACCACTATTCCCAAGTTCTTATGTCCATGTCGGAGGCGACGAAGCCCCAAAAACGCGTTGGGAAAGCTGCCCTAAATGTCAAGCAGTAATCAAAGCGAATGGCCTCCACGACGAACATGAACTCCAAAGCTATTTCATTGGCCGCATGGATGCATTTTTAACACAAAACGGCAAAAAACTCATCGGTTGGGATGAAATCTTAGAAGGCGGACTTTCGCCCAACGCCACCGTGATGTCGTGGCGCGGCTACGAAGGCGGAAAAGCCGCGGCCGCTCAAGGTCATTACGTAGTGATGTGCCCCGGCTCACACTGCTATTTTGATCATTACCAAGGTCGGGGCGCGGAAGAACCCCTTGCTATTGGCGGCTTCACTTCCTTAGAAAAAGTCCTTTCTTTCAACCCGATTCCGCCCGATATGAATACGGCAGAAGCCGCCTATGTACTAGGCGCGCAAGGCAACCTCTGGACAGAATACATCCCGAATATGTCTCAATTAGAATACATGACCTACCCCAGAGCTATTGCCTTGAGTACTGCCCTTTGGTCAGAGACGCCAACGACATACGAAAAGTTTTTTTCCGTCTTGACAAACAACCACTTTCCTTTCTTAGAAACACAAAAAGTAAATTTCTCTAAAAGTTGCCTGAAACCGAACTTACAAACTTCCCGATCGGAAAATGGAGGTATCGTCATTCAGAAAACGGCCGCAAAAGGCATCATTGCCAATTCCGTTGCTATTGCGGGTATCAAAGCCGCCAAAAGAAAAACCAAAACCGTTCAAATAAAGGTGGACCAAGGCCCAAACTTGCCTTCCAAAGAAATGAATATCATTGCCCACAAAGCACTTGGGGCGAAAGTTCATTTTATTACCAAACCCAGTCCAAAATACGACAACGGCGACCTTACTATTGTGGACGGTCAATTGGGTGCACGCCCTTGGAAAGGAAATGAATGGTTAGGCTTTGACAGCGATAGCGTTGCATTTGACATTGTTTTCGACAAACCCATCAAAGTAAAAGAACTGCGCATCCATACCCTGCACGACCCCAATAGCTGGATTTGGGCCGCGCAAACATATAACATTTCCTTTTCAAAAACAGGCGTCGGAAATGGCATTGCGGACGGTTATTCAAGCGAAGAAACGATTGTGATTGAGAACATTAAAGACAAAACCAAAACGATTCATGTTGTATTATATGGCGCGGGGTACATTCCTTCAGGCCACCCAGGTGCTGGAAATGTGCCATGGTTGTTCATCGATGAAATTGAAGTGCGCTAAGGAATGATCCCTAAGCGCACGGCGTGAACAATGATGCCAGCAGTGTTGCGAACGTCTAGCTTTTCAATGATGCGCATTTTGTGGGTTTCTACGGTGCGCGGCGAAATCTGGAGGTCGTGGGCAATTTCTTTACAGGTTTTTTCTTGGCAAATACCGCGAATGACATCAATTTCTCTGGCGGTGATGCGCTCAAGTGTATTGATGGTGCGGCGTTCGGCATCTAGCAAGCGCTTGGTATTGGGGTGCAAGTAGGATTGCTGAAAAAAAACTTGGCGAAAAGCAGCGACTGCTTCTTCTTGCATGTTCCATTTGTTGACCACCCCATGAAAGCCCCACTTCAAAAAAAGTGGAACCATAGCCGATTTGAAATTAGGAACCAACAATAAAAACTTGGCGTGAGGCCAGGCTGACATCCAGAACTGAAAATAGACTTTGTCGAGGTCTTGGAGCAGGTTGGCATCTATCATGATGACTTGAATACCTACACCAGCATAACGTGCGCGAAAATCGCTCAAACTTGCTGCTTCGCCAACCCACTCGAAATCGTTTCGGGGTTCGAGCAAGGCACGCAAACCGGTTCTAAAAATGACATCAGATTCTACAAAAGCCACGCGAATGCGGGCACCCAAATAATTACTCATACAACTTGCATTTTAGTAGAGCCAAAGCTCTGGTTTAGGATTAATACAAGTAATGCTGTTTCATGATGCTAAATTAAATAGGCGTAACCAAATAGGCTTCCGTAGTTTGACGGACACTTCGCAAAAAAAGTTGCATCGGATAGAATTTCTGGGCAAATAAACCTTTAGGTCCTTTGGGATGTTCTATCTTTGTATCAAAGAAAATTGAGTATATGTCTACACGAATTTGGCAAAGCATTAAAAACTACCAAGACATCAAGTTTGAGTTTTTTGAAGGTATTGCAAAAATCACCATTAACCGTCCGCAAGTTTATAACGCGTTCAGACCCGAAACCAATTTTGAAATGCTCGACGCTATGGATATCTGCCGCGAGCGTCCGGATATCAATGTCGTTGTCTTTACCGGCGCAGGTGACAAAGCCTTTTGCTCTGGCGGCGACCAAAACGTGAAGGGCGTCGGAGGTTATATTTCCGAAAATGGCGTTTGCAATTGGCGGAGGCCACGTACTGCACGTTGTTTGCGACCTCACTATTGCCTCTGACAACGCACGCTTTGGTCAAACGGGCCCCAAAGTAGGTAGTTTTGACGGCGGCTTTGGCTCTTCTTATCTTGCGCGCCACGTAGGGCAAAAGAAAGCCCGTGAAATTTGGTTCTTATGTAATCAGTATACCGCAGAAGAAGCGGAAAAAATGGGAATGGTCAATAAGGTGGTGCCGTTTGATCAACTCGAAGACACCGTAGTGGAGTGGTCTAAAACCATCATGAAAAGAAGCCCACTTGCTGTGCGCATGATCAAGCGTGCCATGAACGCCGAACTCGATGGCCAGCACGGCCTCATGGAATTGGCCGGCGATGCCACCCTACTCTATTACCTCACCGAAGAAGCACAAGAAGGCAAGCACGCATTTTTAGAGAAACGCGATCCTAATTTTCAACAATACCCTAAATTTCCATAAGCAATGGATTTCAGTCATATCCAACCCACAGCCCTTTGGCAACATTTTGCAGCACTCAATGCCGTTCCCAGACCTTCTAAAAAAGAGGAGCGCGTCATTGCTTTTATGAAAGCCTTTGGCGAAAACCTCGGTCTAACAACCATCGTAGATCAAGCCGGCAACGTCATTATTAAAAAAGCTGCCACTGCAGGTATGGAAGACCGTCAAACTGTTATTTTGCAGAGCCACCTCGATATGGTTCACCAGAAAAATGCCGGTACCGTTTTTGATTTTGACCAACAAGGTATTGAGATGTACCAAGACGGCGACTGGATCCGTGCAAAAGGCACCACTTTGGGCGCCGATAACGGAATAGGTGTAGCGGCGATCATGGCCTTACTCGCGAGCACAGATATCCCCCACCCGGCCTTAGAAGCATTTTTTACCATCGATGAAGAAACCGGCATGACCGGCGCCAAAGAAATGGATGCTTCGCTTTTGAGCGGCACTATTCTCTTAAACCTCGATACAGAAGACGACGACGAACTTTCCGTAGGTTGCGCTGGAGGCATCGATACCAATACATCGTATACCTACCAAGAAGTTCCGATTCAAAATGGTTTTTCGACCTTAGAAATCCAATTAAGTGGTTTGCTGGGCGGGCATTCGGGCATGGACATAGACAAAGGTCGCGGCAATGCCAATAAATGGATGGCGCGCTTACTCTGGGAACTCTCTCAGGAGCAACATATTCAATTGCTACACTTCGACGGCGGAAGCCTCCGCAACGCGATTCCAAGAGAAGCTACAGCCATCATTGCCGTTCAAGATACCGTTAAAGCACGAACTCAAATCAACGCATTCGCCCATATTTTAAAAGACGAATACACCCTCATTGAGCCACATTTTGTCTTGAAAGCAGAAAGCACACAGAGCTCACTCCATGCGTTAAGCGACCTTGACTTCAAGAAAATCATCGCAACGCTTTGTGGTGTGCAAAACGGCGTATACCGCATGAGCCCAGACATTATTGGCTTGGTAGAAGCGTCATCCTCTTTGGCGCGCGTCATCATCGACAAAGGATCATTTACGACGCAATCTTTGCAACGAAGTTCTGTAGAAAGCACCAAAAAGGAAGTCAGTATGACTTTGCGTTGTGCTTTTGAAAATATGGGTGCAACAGTAGAACAAAGTGGTGATTACCCAGGTTGGAAACCCAATTCACAATCCCTCATTTTAAAAGAAATGCGCGGCTTGTACCGCACTCTTTTCAATGAAGAACCTAAAGTCAAGGCTTGCCACGCTGGTCTTGAGTGCGGTTTACTCAGCGAAAAACTACCCGGCGTAGACATGATTTCTTTCGGACCCAACATTCGCGCTGCGCACTCGCCAGACGAATGCGTTCAAATTTCATCGGTACAAAAATTCTGGACTTACCTACTTGCCAGTCTCTCACAAATTCCTAAAGCGTAAGCAACACATTATGTCCCAGACACTCCATTCAATAGAAGAAGCGATTTACGAAATTCAGCAAGGCCGCGTGGTGATTGTTGTAGACGACGAAGACCGCGAAAACGAAGGTGATTTCCTCACTGCAGCAAGAAATGCCACACCTGAACTGATCAACTTTATGGCTACCCATGGCCGCGGCCTACCTGAGCTCATCAACTTCATGGCAACGCACGGGCGCGGCCTGATTTGCGCGCCAATTAGCGAAGAGCGCTGTGATCAACTCGGTTTGGAACTCATGGTGCGCAATAACTCTGCCGCCTACGAAACGCCCTTTACCATTAGCGTTGACCTCATTGGACATGGCTGCACCACCGGTATCTCGGCCAGCGATAGAGCCAAAACCATCCTCGCAATGATCGACCCTGCCATCAGACCAGAAGAACTCGGTAAACCAGGGCATATCTTTCCGCTAAGAGCTAGAAAAGGAGGCGTATTGCGACGTGCCGGACACACTGAAGCGGCCGTAGATCTCTCTCGTTTAGCTGGTTTCGAAGAAGCTGGAATCATCGTCGAGATCCTCAATGAAGACGGCACCATGGCGCGCCTACCGCAACTTTTAGAAATCGCTAAGAAATTCGATCTCAAGATCATCAGCATTGCAGACCTCATCAAGTACCGTATTGCACATGAATCATTGATTGTGGAGCAAGTACAGGTAGAAATGCCTACAACTTACGGCGATTTTCAGTTGCGCGCCTTTAAAGACCAAAGCAACGACCAAGATCATTTGGTCCTTACCAAAGGCACCTGGACCGAAGACGAAGCCGTTTTGGTGCGCGTGCACTCCTCTTGCCTTACCGGAGACATCTTCGGGAGCTGTCGCTGCGACTGCGGTCCGCAGCTACACAAGGCCATGGAACTCATCAATCAAGAAGGAAAAGGTGCTATCGTCTACATGAATCAAGAAGGACGAGGTATTGGCTTACTCAATAAACTCAAGGCCTATAAACTCCAAGAAGAAGGCCTAGATACCTACGAAGCCAACGAAAAGCTGGGCTTCAAACCAGACGAACGCGACTATGGCATCGGCGCACAAATGCTGCGCGCCATTGGTATCCGCAAAATGAAGCTGATGTCTAACAATCCCAAAAAGCGTACGGGTCTCATTGGCTATGGCTTGGAAATTGTCGAGAATATTCCACTCGAAATCGAAAGCAATATCCACAATGAGCGTTACCTTCAAACAAAGCGCGATAAAGCTGGACATACCATTAAACAGAATCACTAATGCTGCAGGCTACAGGCATCGAAAAAAACTACGGCGAGCTCCACATCCTCAAAGGTGTGGATCTACAAATCTCAGCCGCTGAAATCATTTCAATTGTGGGCTCGTCGGGTGCTGGCAAGACCACCCTACTTCAAATTTTAGGCACACTCGATACACCGACCAAAGGAAAGCTATTCATTGAAGGGAAGAATCCTTTTGAACTCAATGAGAAGGCGTTGGCTCATTTTAGAAACCAACGTTTGGGTTTTGTTTTTCAGTTTCACCAATTATTACCCGAATTCACAGCCCAAGAAAATATTGCCATTCCAGCCATGATAGGTGGCAAGAATCAGACAGATGCCCTGAAAGCCGCGCTTCACTTACTAGACCGCTTTGGTTTGGCAAAAAGAGCGCAACACAAACCCGAAGCGCTTTCCGGCGGAGAGCAACAGCGCATTGCGGTGGCGAGAGCCTTAATCAATGACCCAGCTTTGGTTTTTGCCGACGAACCATCTGGTAACCTCGATACCGAAAATGCAAATGCTTTACACCAATTGTTTTTCCAACTCCGAGAAGAAATGAAGCAGAGTTTCGTCATCGTCACCCACAACGCTGAATTTGCCCAAATGGCTGACCGAAGCCTCCAAATGAAAGATGGACAATTCGTTTAAAAACGCCCCAAAAGAACTCAAAGATTTTCTAGACTTCAAAGCGGCTCAATACGAACATTCCCGTTTTATTGAAACGGACCCCATTTCACTCGCACACCGCTTTTCCCAAAAAGAAGACATTGAGATCGTAGCGTTTTTAATGGCTACCATAGCCTGGGGAAACCGCCAAAGCATCATCAAAAGTGGAGAAAAACTACTCGCCATATTAGGGCCCTCCCCTCTTGAGTACATTCTCGCTTACCGCAATGGAACTTGCCCGCCGTTTATCCATCGTACTTTTAACCAAGTAGACCTCAATGGCTTCTTACTAGGCCTGAAAAACCTGTATATCAACGGAGGTCTGCAACACGCGTTTAAAGGCAAAAGCAATCGTTGGGATGAATACATCTTGCATTTTAGAGCGCAATTCGTTCCATTTTTACAGCCTAGAAGTCTTAAACAC
>JAJTGF010000103.1 GCA_021299335.1 Cryomorphaceae bacterium | reverse complement strand
TTGGAACGGCCGGAAGTCTTCGTGGTGGCCGCAGTTGGGGTGGTATTTCTGCGCCTACAGCGGGTAAAACAGGAACCACTCAAAACAACTCTGACGGTTGGTTTGTAGGCATCACGCCCGAGTTAGTCACAGGTGTTTGGGTTGGCGCCGAAGACCGCGCTGTGCGCTTCAAAAGCATGACCTGGGGGCAAGGGGGCCGCATGGCGCTACCAATTTACGGCTACTTTATGCAGAAGGTCTACAAAGACCCCGGCATAGCACTTTCTACCCGAGATTTTGAACAACCCGCAGACTACGACCCTTCGGTCTACGATTGCACCGCGGCGCCCCAACCCGAAACCGTAGACGAATCAGAGGTTCCATTTGAATTTTAAAAGATGAATAAAGTAGTAAAAGATCCTGCGCAAGCGCTAGATGGTATTCAAGACGGCATGACCCTCATGGTCGGGGGCTTTGGTTTGTGCGGTATTCCCGAAAATTCCATTGCCCAACTCGTCAAAATGGGCGTAAAGAACCTCACTTGTATTTCCAACAATGCAGGGGTCGATGATTTTGGCCTTGGTCTTTTATTGCAAGGCAAACAGGTCAAAAAAATGATCAGTTCCTATGTCGGAGAAAACGATGAATTTGAGCGCCAAATGCTCAGTGGTGAACTCGAAGTCGACCTCATTCCACAAGGTTCTTTAGCTGAACGCTGCCGTGCGGGCGGTGCAGGTATTCCTGCGTTTTTCACGCCGGCAGGCTACGGAACAGAAGTTGCGGAGGGCAAAGAAGTGCGCATCTTTAATGGTAAGCCACACATTCTCGAAAGCGCTCTTACCGCAGATTTCGCAATTGTCAAAGCCTGGAAAGGTGATACAGAAGGCAACCTCATTGCAGCGCATCTTCCAAGGAGAAAAATTCGAAAAACGCATCGAACAACGCACCGTTCGTCCAAAAAATTAACCTATGGCACTCGATAAAAACGGCATTGCCAAACGCATTGCGCAAGAACTCAAAGATGGTTGGTACGTCAATCTCGGTATTGGCATCCCTACGCTCGTTGCGAATTACATACCGGAAGGAATCGATGTCGAATTCCAATCCGAAAACGGCATTTTAGGCATGGGGCCATTTCCATTTGACGGCCAAGAAGACCCCGATCTCATCAATGCAGGCAAACAAACCATTACCGTCCGCGACGGCGCCTCTTTTTTTGATTCTGCGATGTCTTTTGCCATGATCCGTGGGCAACACGTGCAGCTAACCGTACTCGGCGCCATGGAAGTTTCACAAAACGGCGATATCGCCAACTGGAAAATTCCGGGTAAAATGGTCAAGGGAATGGGTGGCGCCATGGACCTCGTAGCGTCTGCAGAGAACATTATTGTGGCCATGATGCACAGCAATAAAGCTGGAGAATCAAAAATACTCAAAGAATGTACCTTGCCCTTGACTGGCGTTGGTTGTGTGAAAAAAGTCGTAACAGAATTAGCTGTTTTAGAAATCAAAGACGGTAAGTTTCACTTAATTGAGCGCGCTCCTGGTGTCAGTGTTGAAGAAATTATTTCCAAGACCGAAGGTGACTTAGTTGTCCCTGATTTTGTTCCAGAAATGCAACTCTAATTGCCAAAACTCTCCAACGCATATCTGATTGCCATAGATGCTGCAATTGCGGCCTCAAAAGCAATTATGGAGATTTACCAACAAGAATTTTCGTTCCAAGATAAGTCAGATGGGTCTCCGGTTACCAAAGCAGACTTGGCGTCTTCACAACTCATTGAACAAATGCTGAGCCCATTGGGCATACCCATCACAGGAGAAGAAAGCGAAAAACTTCCGTTTGAGGTCAGACAACACTGGACCCAATGCTGGTGCATTGACCCACTAGACGGCACCAAAGAATTTATCAAGCGCAATGACGAATTTGCCGTCAATATCGCCCTTATTGAAAATGGTTTACCTATTTTCGGGCTCATCGCTTCACCGGTTCAGGAAAAAATTTTGATGGGCTCAAAAGATATAGGGGTCTTTATTTTACAATTCGAAGAAGTCCATCATTTTGACAATTGGCAAAAACTTGAAATTCCTCAACAATGCAACAAACCCATAGTCATGGCTTGCTCGCGCAGCCATCACAGTGGCGCAGTATTGCAAATCATCAATGAACTCAAGGCGCAAGGACATGAACTCGATTTTATCAAAAAAGGATCTGCCCTCAAATTCTTTGACTTAGCAGAAGGTCGGGCAGATATCTACCCGCGCTTTGCCCCCACTATGGAATGGGATATCGCCGCAGGGCAAGCCATTTTAGAAGCACTTGACGGAGAAGTGGTTCATGCCATCACTGGTGAGCCACTCTATTACAACAAAGCTAACTTGGTGAATCCTTATTTTGTGGCCCGGACCAAAGCAATGCGAAAAAACTAAAATTACCGCTTCGCCAAACAATCGATTTCAACCGTTGGCCCCACCATACAAATACTGGCCAATCCTACTTCGTGGTATTTGACCCAAACCTTCATGCCGTCAGTTGGAGTGATATTGAAGTCATGGAGGTTGATCGGTTCAAGTACCTCACCGTTTTGCAATTTGATGACTAGGCCACAACCGTCTAAGCCTGTATAGTCAACAATCGTCGCTGCTTGCGCATTTTCGCAAGAAGTACGGTTGCAAGAAAAGATCAAGAGGGAAGTGGAAATGACAATTACAAGCGTTTTCATAATGATCAATCTATGCTTTTTTGACAAATTCTGATTTTAGACCCATAGCACCAAAGCCTTCAATTTTACAATCAATATTGTGGTCGCCATCGGTAAGTCTGATGTTTTTCACTTTAGTACCTGCTTTAATGACTGGTTTTGGAGCGCCTTTGACAGGTAAATCTTTAACTACTACTACTGAATCGCCATTTTGAAGGCGAGCGCCGTTGGCATCTAAAACAACAAGTTCATCGGCTGAGGCTAGATCTGCTAAATTCCATTCGTAGGAACATTCTGGGCAAGTGTACTGACCTTCTCCGCTCTCGTATCCATAGGGTGATTCACACGAGGGGCATTTTTGTAATTCTTCTGACATCTATTGAATTTAAAATAAAGGTATGATTACTTCTTCTTATAAAGCCGCTCGTACATCTGAATCCACTCCTCAGCACTTATTTTTTGCATGAGTTGCCCCATGAGTTCAAATGGAATTTGATCCCACTTGTTAAAGCGAATGCAGCTTTTGCCCATGTCGAGCTTTTGAGAACAATGTTTCGAATATTCCGCAACGAACCATTCCATTAAAGTTGGATCTGCGTACAAACCCATATGATAGAAGTTGATGCTGTTTTTTTGAGAAGCCAAGCTCGCAAAAGGAAGCGGTTCGGATGGTTTGCAGTGATAGCCTTCTGGGTAAAGGCTATGTGGAATGACGTAACCTAACATGCCGTAACTGATACCGGGTTCAAATCCTTTCGGTAGGTTTGCAACAATCACCTGATGGATTTTTGAGAAAGCTTCCTTTCTGTCCTCAGGGATATTCGCTAAAATTTCTTGAACCTTAGACATTTACCCCAAACAAAGAACCAACCCCAGCAGATAAAGCCATCGCAATTGTGCCCCAAATGGTGATGCGTGTAATTGCTTTCCAGATTGGAGAACCTCCGGTGCGGGCAGCTGTAGCACCAAGTAGTACCAAAGCCAGGATGGTAAAGCCATACAGCCAAAATTCCATGCCTTTTACCGGTGCAAATAAGATGACCAGTAAAGGAAATATACCGCCAACAGAAAATGCTGCGCCTGAAGCAAGTGCTGCTTGAATCGGGTTGGCTTGGGTAATTTCATTGATGCCGAGCTCGTCGCGTACGTGGGCAGCCAAGGCGTCGTGCGCCGTCAGCTCTTTAGCCACCAACATAGCGGTTTCTTTTTTGAGCCCGCGCTGCTCGTAAATTTGAGCCAAAATTCGCAATTCTTCTTCGGGCATCTCAGCCAATTCTTGCTTTTCTCTTTCGATATCGGCGTGCTCTGTATCCATCTGTGAGCTGACAGACACGTATTCGCCAGCCGCCATTGAAAGTGCGCCAGCTACCAAACCGGCCACCGTTGCCAAAATAATCGGCTCTCGACTTGCACTTGCCGCCGCCACCCCAATGGCCAAACTCGATACGGAAATAATGCCATCGTTGGCGCCGAGTACGGCCGCGCGCAACCAATTACTACGGTGAATAAAATGGCTATCTAGGTAGTTGTCTATGTTGATTTCACTCATAAT
>JAJTGF010000038.1 GCA_021299335.1 Cryomorphaceae bacterium | reverse complement strand
AAAATCGGCAAGTTGCAGTTGCATTTGGCTTACGGCCGCCGAACCACCGTCGCTGACAAAATCAGTGAGGCGCATTTCGTTGACCCATACATTGACGCACTCCGCATCGCCGTTGTCAGGGCCCCAAGTGTTGTCAGGATCAGATTTAGATGGATTCCTCACGCCGATCATGATGGTTTTCACTCCTTGAAGGTTCGGACTTCCTTTGACCTTGATGCGGTTGTTCGGATTGTTAGGATCCACTTTCTCGTACTCGATGATGCTCGACACACCAGGCACTCCTTGCTCGAGTTTGGTATTGCGTTCCATCTTGAGTGCGAGGAGGCGATCGAACTCGATTTCAATGTTGTTACCCTCTGGCCAAATGAGGTCAGGATTGGTGGTGTTCCAATCGGTAACTTTCATTGGGAGTTCGTATTCGTAGTAGTTGTCGACGTAGTCGGTACCTAAGCGGACAAAAACCGTGAGTTCGTTGTCTTTGAGTTGGTTTTGGACCACAGACTCTGCGTGCACAAACATTTTGAGTTTTTTGTAAGTGCGGACGTCAAATTGAACATTGCGGTAGGCAGCGCGCGCATCGCCATCTTGTAAATTGCATACTTCCAAAACCAATGATTGTTCGTTCATTTGTCTTTGGTAGACCTGCGAAGGGTCGATTTCTCTGTCGATACCCGGAGGAACAACATAGTTGATTGGCTGGCGCTGGGCGTTTTCCTCGATATTGAGTGCTGCAATATTAAAAGAGGTGAGGTTTGGATCGGTTTGAACACTCAAGCCAGGTTGGGTGAGGTCTTGGAAATAGCGGCGCCATTCTCCACGCACAAATTCGAGGCGTGCAAAGCGCAATACAACTGGCTCGTCGAAACCTTTCATGTAAATGCGCATGAAGCGAATCGAACGGAAGTCTTGGATGCCGTTGACGCGTTTTTCAAAGTCGCGAATAGGCACCTTAAACTGATACCAAGTTTCTGTTTTGGTGCCGTTTTGATAAACTTGCTTGTTGGTGATAAAGTTCGAGCCTACATTCTGTAAATCGTTGGGACGTAAACTCACGCGGTATTGGAAATAGGCCTCTGATTCAGAAAGGTTGTTGTCTTGGTTGATGTCTTCGATATCGGGGAAGTTGGAGGCGATAGTGGGGTAACCAAGTGTGTTGGCGGTGTCTGACATTTCGGTTGTCGGCGAGTTGCCTTGCATACCGTTGTAGCGCTTGTAACGCTCCAAAATATCGAGTTCAGCGGCATCGTAGTTGTCGTCGAGGTAATAGTTGTAGTCGTCGGTAGAGGGGTCGGCAATCATACGAGCTTTGGCTGCTGCACTGAGGGTGTTGTTGTTTTGTACCCAATTGACAAATGCAGCATAGCTCAGTTGCTCGGCGTTATTGCCCCAACCGTCGAGTCCGACGTCTTGTTTGATGCGCGAAGCGGGGTCATTGGCAAAAGCGTTGACGACAACTTGCTGTGTTGAGATGCGCGACCAAAGCGTGGTGTCGATGTTATCGAGCAAAACAGGGTCGTCGTTGGGTGGCAAGCCGTGCTCAAAACTCTTGCGTGAATCTGGGAGGATATCTTCGGAGATGTTGCCGAGGTTGAAGTAGAGGTCTCCGCCAGACATTGGGGCATTTGGGTTTTCGTTTTCAGCATCTTCGTTGAAGGGGTCGAGTAACCAGAACTGAATAAATTCGATGTTGGCCAATTCGAAGTCGTTGGTGCTGAGCCCGCGCATGACGCCACCCCAGCGTTCTTCTGGGTTGGTAAAGCGGCCCAATGAATCTACGGTAGCGGTGGTATCAAAGTTGTACATACCGCGCTCCGAAGGATAATACGCGAGGTCAAAGACGTTGATATTGGAGATCGAGCCGTATTGCAACTGCAAATTCGGGAAGATGTCGGTCATTTGAATGAGACGCATGCGGCTGTCGTAGAGCATGGTAGGGTCTTGCTTGATGTGCGCAGGCGTCAGTTGATTGCTTTGATAGAAGACAGGGTCAATTGTATACCAAGCAATATTGGCGCGTTTGAAACCGGCACTCAGGTCTTTCTTGACCGCCTCCGGGAAGAGGTCGGGCTGCCCTTGTGGCACGGATGCCAGACGCCAAGCGGCAATACTTTTGAGGTCAATGGCGCTCTGAGATGCTTCGAAGTCGTCTATGTAGGAGGTTCCTTCTTTATTGATGGCGCGCGGCTGCCCTGGTCGGAGGGTGGCAATTTCACCAGACATAGAAAGCGTCGACATGGTGTTGGTCGAAATGACGGGCAATAAATCGACCAATTTGGTGAGCATCGGCACGTTGGTACGGAAGGCGAAGTCCGCGCCGAGCACGTTGTTTTTGAAGGGCTCGCTTCCGAAGTCAACTTTTTGTGTAACTGGGCGCTCCATCATGCGCAACCAAGTGGCACCTACTTTAAAGTTTTCATTGATGCGGTATTGGTACCGACCGTTTTACACGGCTAAAGGCGTAGTCTACGGTGTAGTCCACACCCTCAACCAGGCGCATACCGCCTGCCGTGACCACCACCGCGCCCTGCGGAATGTTCATGACGTTGAGTGGAATTTCAGATGAGATAGAAGACTGGAACTCTCCTTTGAATACAAAACGGTTTTTACTCGGAATCTGCTGCGCAGCTGTTTTGGTAGAGTCGTAAAGTTCGGTGTAGGCCAATTGGTTGACGTAAAGTGCAGGAACATTGGCCGCTGTTAATTTTTCGGCGAGTGTTTTGCCAAATGGCTCGACAGTGGTGAAGAAAATACGGCCGTTTTTGCGGTTAATGGTACCGCCGTTGTCAATTTTGTTGCCTACGACATTGAAAGGTGCGAAGTCAAAAACACCGTCCGAGAATGGCTGGTTGTTCTGATTGATTTTGTCCATGTCGAGGAGCGTCACAATCTGTTTTTTGTCGATACCGTCAAAAGGCAAGAATGGTTGCAAGACCGATGTTTCGCGGTTGTTGTAATAAACGTCAATTTTGAAGCCGAGTTGGTCTACTTGGTAGGCTCCAATGGAGTAAACGTTTTTCATCATGAGGTCCCAAATTTTGTTTTTGGGGTTGGTAATGGTGGGTTTGATGAGTTTTAAAATGAGCGCTTCTTGGCCGCTGGTACCGTCTGTGGAGAATTCGCCCACTTGGTAGGTTTGCCCTCGGTAGGTGTATTCGTAGGCAACCGCTAAAACTTCGTCGTTGTTGAGGGCGGTATTGAGCGAGACATAGCCGAGTAGGGCGTTGTAAGTAAACTCATTTTCATTGAGTTTGCGCGCATTTTCTACTTTTTCATAATCTACAGCCTGTATAAATGGCCCAGGTGAATTGACTTGTGCACTCAGGGCGAGTACGGCATTCGAGAAGCCGCGTACCAGGGGCTGCACCGAAGCCCAGTCGTAGAGCCCATTCGCTTGGTTGTCTGGCAATTCTTGCGTTGCGTAAGCACCCGGATTTCCTTGGCAGTTGCTTGGTTTGGCTTCACCTAAATCTGAAAAAGCGACAATATTTCGGGTGTTTTCGGTAATACTGCTGCGGTTGGTAACCCATACCTCGATTCGGGTAATGTAGGTAGTAGAGTTGACTACTGGCAGCGTAGACATGGCGGTGTCGTAGTGTTGCTGGTGGTAGAGGTTGAGGAAGTAGTGGCGGTTGGCTTCGTAGTTGTCAGCGGTGATCTCAAATTTTTGAACTTGCGCCTTTCCGGTAACGTTGATTTCGGTGCGCTTGCCTTTGGACTGCGCAACAATGAAGTCGACGGTTGAACGGCCAAATTTGAGTTGGGTTTTGAAACCAAAAAGCGTTTGAGAACTCGGGATCAGGGTTGTGGGGAGCTCTAAACTCACCTGACCCAAGGCAATTTTTTGTAAGATGTCGTCTTCTTTACCGGTGCGCTCGAGTTTGGAGATGTTTTCAAAATCAAAGTTAGCGCGGGTATTGTATTTCATGTTCACCTTCATGTTGGTACCGATTTGGCCGGTAATATCCATGTTGATGTTTTGATTGAAATCGAAGCGCGTGATATTGCGCTGGCGCATGGGTAATATGGGGTTGTCTACTCGAGAATGATTGGCTCCTAAAGAGATCTCGAGGTTACCACCAGGGGTAATGGTGATTTGATCGGAGCCAAAAAAGCTCTCAAATGCTTTGGAGCCAATTTTAATAGGCAATTCAAAAGTGCGGTTTTCGGCGCTTTCTTCTGCCACAATTTCTTTCCAGTCCAAAGAGAAACTTTTCTTTTCTTCGTACTGAAGGTACTCTTCTAGGGTCATGGCTTGTGGTGCCCGAAAGTAGGTGTCTTTGCCGATGATGTCGCGGAACACAAAGGTGCCCGTTTCGGGGTCGTAGACAATGGTTTGGTTGAGATTCGTGGGGTCACCGAGGTCAAAACTTTGGGGAAAATTTTGCAGCGGATTGAGCGGATTGATGATCGGAAAAGGTAAGGTAGGTGTTTGTGCAGCAGTTTTGCCGATGGTGAAAAACACCAAAAAGAGTAAAATGCCGAGAGCAGTAGGTTTGAGCCAGTTGTTGTGTTGCACGGTTATAGTAGTCTTAGCGCTTCTTTGATCAGTTGTTCTACGGTTTGGGTTCCGGTATCGATTTTATCCAATACTTTTTCGGCTGATTTTTTGTCAAAACCGAGCGAAACCAATGCAATTAACGCATCAAATCGGTTTCTCAGTTGTTCTACGGTTTGGGTTCCGGTATCGATTTTATCCAATACTTTTTCGGCTGATTTTTTGGATACTCGCGACGTCTTCGGAGAGAATAGCGTGGGCGATGTCGTCGGGGGTCATGGAGGAGAGCATAATGAGGGCGGTGTTGGGCCCTATGCCGGATACACTGATGAGGTGTCCGAACATTTCGCGTTCTTCTTTGGTAGCAAAACCGTACAAAATGTGGGCATCTTCCCTCACGATGAGTTTGGTGTGCAAGACAATGGCTTCTGTATCGGGTAAAACCGAGAAGGTATTGAGTGAAATCTTGACTTCATAACCAACACCGGCACACTCGATGAGGAGGTCGGTGGGGTTTTTTTCGATCAGTCTGCCATTGAGTCTTGAAATCATTTGTCTTGGCTTTGGGCGTCGATGACGGCAATTTTAATCATGCTGAGGATTTCGCGTACGCTAGCACCGAGCTGTAATACGTGCAAAGATTTGCGCATCCCCAATAAAATGGGCCCGATAGCGTCTAGCTCATTGGTTGACTGCATTAGTTTGTAGGCGATATTGCCGGCAGAAAGATTCGGAAAAATGAGCGTATTGACCTCTTTATTCGCAAGGAAGGAGAAAGGAAATTTCTCGTTCATGAGCTCTGGGTTGAGGGCAAAATTGGCTTGCATCTCGCCATCTACAACCAAGTTGGGTTGTGTTTCGTGGAGGATACTCACCGCCTTAGACATTTTTTCAGGGTCGTCTCCGGGCGAAGAACCAAAGTTCGAGTAACTCAAGAGTGCAATGCGCGGTTGTACTTTGAGGCGGCGTATAAATTTGGCGACGTTGACGGTGATCTCGGCGATTTGTTCGGCGCTTGGGTTGAGGTTAACAGTTGTATCTGCCAAGAAAAGGGGCCCTTTTTTGGTATTGAGGATGTACATCCCGGCAATGGTTTTGATGTCTTTTTGCAGACCGATCGCGCTGATGGCTGGGCGCAAAACCGAACGGTAGCTGCGCGTGAGGCCTGTAACCATGGCGTCGGCTTCACCCATATTGAGCATCATGGCGCCAAAGTAGTTGCGTTCGCGCATGAGGGAAATGGCTTCGTATTCGGTGAGGCCTTTGCGCTTGCGTTGTTCGAAGAACTCTTTACCGTATTGGTTGCGGCGCGCTTCTTCGTCATCGGATTTACAATCGATGATCTGAACGTCTGGAATCTCGATGCTGTATTCGTTCATGAGATCGAGAATGCGCTGTTTCTTGCCTAACAAAATTGGGAAAGCAACGCCTTCTTCGTAGGCTTGCTGTGCAGCCTTGAGAATTTTGATGTTGTCGCCTTCTGGGAAAACAACCGTTTTTGGATTCCCTTGGGCTTTGGTGGTGATGTTGCGTTGCAGTTTGTTGTCGAGGCCTAAACGACTCTTGAGTTGGTTTTCGTACTCTTCCCAGTTTTCGATAGGCTCTTGGGCTACACCTGATTCCATTGCGGCGCGCGCAACGGCAGGAGCTACATAGTAAATAAGCCGCGGATCAAGGGGTTTAGGAATGATTTGTTCGCGCCCAAAAGATATATTCTTGCCGCCGTAGGCTTCTATCACTTCTTCGGGAATGGTTTCTTTGGCGAGCGCAGCAATGGCTTTAACGGCTGCCAATTTCATTTCTTCATTGATGGTAGTGGCGCGAACGTCCAGGGAACCGCGGAAAATGTACGGAAACCCAAGTACGTTGTTGACTTGGTTAGGATGGTCTGAGCGCCCTGTGGCCATGATGATGTCTTTGCGGACAGATGTAGCTTCTTTGAAGGAAATTTCGGGCTCTGGATTGGCTAGAGCAAAAACGATAGGGTCTTTGGCCATGGAGGCAATCATTTCTTTGCTGACCAAGCCGGCTTTTGACAAACCTAAAAAGACGTCGGCTCCTTTGAAGGCTTTTTCAAAATCGATGTCTTTGGGATGAGCTGCAAAAGTTTTTTTCATGTCGTCGAGGTCGGTGCGCCCTTGGTGAATGAGGCCACGGGAGTCGTACATGAAGACGTTTTCGGGCTTGACACCCAGGCGGTGATAAAGTTTGATGCATGAAACGGCAGCTGCTCCGGCACCAGAAACCACGACTTTGATCTTTTCGATTTTCTTTTTGGCGAGTTCGAGCGCATTGAGCAAGGCGGCAGCGCTGATAATGGCGGTGCCGTGTTGGTCGTCGTGCATGATGGGAATATCGAGCTCTTCTTTGAGGCGGCGCTCAATTTCAAAAGCTTCTGGCGCTTTGATGTCCTCGAGGTTGATGCCGCCAAAAGTAGGGGCAATGGCCTTTACTGTTTGGATAAAAAGCTCGGGGTCTTTGGCGTCAACTTCGATGTCAAAAACATCGATGTCTGCGAAAATTTTAAAGAGTAAGCCCTTTCCTTCCATGACTGGCTTGGAGGCTTCTGGGCCGATGTCGCCCAAGCCAAGCACGGCTGTTCCGTTCGAAATAACGGCAACGAGATTGCGTTTGGCAGTGTATTTATAGACGTCTGCTTTGTTTTCGGCAATGCGCAAGCAAGGCTCGGCTACGCCGGGAGAATAAGCTAAAGAGAGGTCGCGTTGTGAGGCATAGGGCTTAGAAGGGATCACTTCAATTTTTCCGGGTCTTCCGGATGAATGGTAATCTAGGGCGTCTTGCTTCCTGATTTTTGACATTGCTTCTGTGAATTTTAGAACAGCAAATATACGAAAAGCAATCCAAAGCTCCGAAGCAAAAAAAGCGCCCTTTCGAGCGCTTTTTTGAAACTTAAAAACTTACAATGTTAGAGTCCGAGTAAGATTTCCATTGGGTCTTTGGATCCGAAAATCATGCGCTCTGGATTTTCGAGCATTTCTTTGACCTTGACCAAGAAACCTACAGATTCTTTGCCGTCGATGATGCGGTGGTCATAAGAAAGCGCTACATACATAATTGGCCTGATTTCGACCTTTCCGTTGATGGCTACTGGGCGCTCTACTACGTTGTGCATCCCGAGGATGGCTGATTGCGGCGGATTGATAATAGGGGTAGAGAGCATAGAGCCAAAAACACCGCCGTTGGTAATCGTGAAAGTACCGCCGCTCATGTCTTCTGGCGTGATTTTTCCGTCTCGGGCTTTGATGGCCAAGCGCTTGATTTCGCGCTCGATGTCGGCGAGGCTCATTTGTTCAGCGTTGCGCACCACCGGAACCATGAGGCCTTTTGGCGAAGAAACGGCAATACCGATATCGGCGTAATCGTGGAAGATCATTTCGTTGCCGTCTATTTGCGCATTGACCGCAGGGAATAACTTGAGCGCTTCGGTGACCGCTTTGGTAAAGAAAGACATGAAGCCGAGGTTGACTTCGTGGTGCTTGGCAAAGGCGTCTTTGTATTTGGCGCGGATGTCCATGATGGGCTTCATGTCCACTTCGTTGAAAGTAGTGAGCATGGCCGTTTCATTTTTAACTGAAACCAAACGCTCTGCGATTTTACGGCGCAGCATTGACATTTTTTCACGGCTTTGCTCGCGGGTGCCGCCCCAACCTTGGGTAGCTTCAGTAGAGAAACCGGCAGACATAGCGGCAAGCACATCTTGCTTGGTGATGCGGCCATCTTTGCCACTCGCATGAATGGCTGCTGTATTGACGTTGTTTTCTTTGATGATTTTAGCGGCAGCAGGAGAGGCAGAACCGCTCGCATAGCTCGCTGGCTTTACTGGATCTGGGTTAGGGGCCGCGGCCGCAGGCGCGGCTGCTGGCGCCGCAGGCGCCTCCGTTTTGGGCGCTGCGCTCTGCGCAGGCGCCGCGGCAGGCGCGCCCGCAGGGCGCGCTGCACTCGTGTCAATGAGGCACACAACCTGACCTACTTTGACGACATCACCTTCTGCTGCTTTGAGCGTAATGATGCCGCTTTCTTCAGCCGGCAACTCAAGTGTAGCTTTGTCCGAATCTACTTCGGCAATGGCTTGGTCTTTTTCGACGTAATCGCCGTCGGCAACGAGCCAAGTGGCAATTTCTACTTCTGAGATCGATTCTCCCGGGCTCGGGACTTTCATTTCTAATAGTGACATACGTTTCTATTTTAAGCTTTCTTTGCGTAGGCAAAGAGGTCGTTGAACAATTGTTTGAGTCGAATTTCGTGTAATTTTTTTGATCCTTCTGCACTTGCGGCACTTGCTGGTCTGCAGATGCCCACGAGTGGAATATGGCGCAAATTCATGGCCATGTGGGTCCAGGCGCCCATGTTGGCTGGTTCTTCTTGGGCCCAGAGGATGTTTTTGGCTTTGTATTTAGCCAAAATGGCATCAATTTGTGCGGACGGAAGCGGGTAGAGTTGCTCCACGCGCACAAAAGCCATGTTTTTTACACCGAGTTCGACTGCCTTCACTTTCATTTCGTAATAAAACTTCCCGCTGCACAATACCACAAGTGGTTTGCGGAAGTCGCGCTTGATTTGGCGGCGCAGCAAATGGAAGTGATTGGCTGGCGTGGATGTATTGACAATTTGCATGTTGAGGTCTGCGCATTGCTGCAAGAAACGCTCCATGCGTCCGCTGGAGTGTTCTGCGCCTTGCCCCTCATAACCATGTGGCAAGAGCATAACGAGGCCACTTTGGGTCGCCCATTTGTCTTCGCCGGCAGATATAAATTGGTCAACCATGATTTGGGCGCCATTGAAGAAGTCTCCAAATTGCGCTTCCCAAATAGTCAGGCCCGACGGATTAGCAAGGGAATAACCATATTCAAAACCGAGCACGCCATATTCAGAAAGCAAAGAGTTGTAAATACTGAATGGCGCTTGCCCGTCTTTTAAGGCATTGAGCGTGAGTACTTCTTCTTCGGTATCTTCGGTCTTGACAACCGCGTGGCGATGCGAGAACGTACCGCGCTCGACATCTTGACCTGAAATGCGTACGGCGTGCCCCTCTGCAAGAAGGGTAGCATAGGCCAGCATTTCGGCAGAACCCCAGTCTAGTTTGTCACTTTCTATGGCCGCTAAGCGGTCTTCGAAAATCTTGGCAATTTTTCTGAAATATTTTTTGCCTTCTGGAAGGGTAGCGAGTTTACGCCCGAGATCGAGCAACTCTTTTTTAGCGATACCCGTTTGCGGCGACTTTTCAAAATCTTTGGCAGTGCCATGGCGGTAATCTTTCCAGGTAAGGCTCAAGAAGTCATATACCAATGCTTTGTTGCGGCTTCTGGATGCTTCGTATTCTGTTTCCAAAAATTGCTGATACACTTGCTCAATTTGCTTGGCGTCTTCTGCACTCATGAGCGCTTCGCGCTGAAGTTGCTCCAAATAGATTTCTCTCGGGTTCGGATGCTTGGCGATGATGTTGTAGAGCTTCGGTTGCGTAAATTTAGGTTCGTCGCCTTCGTTGTGGCCGTATTTGCGGTAACACAATAAATCGATGAAGATGTCGCGGTGAAATGCCTGGCGGTATTCCATGGCAATTTCGATGGTGGTGACTACCGCCTCGATGTCATCGCCATTCACATGGAACACGGGGCAAAGCGTCGTCTTGGCTACATCGGTGCAATAGGTAGAGGTGCGGCCGTCGAGGTAGTTGGTGGTAAAGCCTACTTGGTTATTCACGACAATATGGATGGTTCCGCCGGTTCTGTAGCCGTCTAGGCCCGCCATTTGAATGGTTTCGTACACGATGCCTTGACCAGCAACTGCTGCATCGCCG
The DNA here is from genome assembly GCA_021299335.1 of Cryomorphaceae bacterium. Classification (GTDB taxonomy): domain Bacteria; phylum Bacteroidota; class Bacteroidia; order Flavobacteriales_D; family Crocinitomicaceae; genus UBA952. The sequence goes on along the minus strand of JAJTGF010000038.1, from coordinate 12,437 downwards.
TGGATCAGGACAGGGCAAACTTTGTCTTCGGTTTGGTAGACATGGTCAATTTTAGCTCTGGCAATTCCTTCCACAACTGTATTCACCGCCTCGAGGTGCGAGGGGTTGGGAGCAAGGGTGAGGCCAATTTTTTGACCATTTTCGAGTTCAATATGCGATGTAAAACCTTGATGATACTTGACGTCGCCATCAAAGGTGGTTTCAAAATCAAATTCTTTGCCTTCAAATTCTCTGAAGATATCGCGCGGGCGTTTTTCAAAAATATTGGCAAGTGTATTGAGGCGGCCGCGGTGAGCCATACCCATCACGAAATATTCAACACCCAAGGAAGCACCTTTGTGTACGAGCGTGTCTAGAGCGGGAATCAGGCCTTCGCCACCTTCGATCGAAAAGCGCTTTTGCCCCACAAATTTCTTTCCGAGAAAGGCCTCAAAACCGGTAGCTTGGTTGAGTTTTTCGTAGATTTTGCGTTTGCGTTGAGGGTCAAAAACGGGGCGGTTGCTCAGTTCGATTTTATTTCGGAACCAATCGATGCGCTCTGGGTCGCGCATGTACATGTATTCGATACCGATCGATTGGCAGTAAGTAAGCTCTAAATGAGCAATGATGTCGGAAAGCTTAGCAGCACCAATTCCGATTTGCTCACCAGCCTGGAACACTTCGTTGAGGTCTGTGTCTGCGAGGCCAAAATGTGAAATGTCAAGCGTGGGCGTGTGCTTGCGGCGCTCGCGGACCGGGTTGGTGCGCGTAAAGAGGTGTCCGCGTGTGCGGTAGCCATTGATGAGGTTGATGACTTTGAACTCTTTGACGAAGTTTTCGGGAATGCTCCCGTCCTGGTCGTAATTGGTTTGGGCAAATTCAAAGCCCTCAAAGAATTTAGCCCAACCGAGATCTACGCTGGTTGGGTCTTGACGGTATTGTTGGTAGAGGTGTTCGATGGCATTGACATCTGCATTGCCAACATAAGAAACTTTATCCATGATAACTTTTAAATACAAGACAAAATTACACAGAGATTGGACGCAATTGGCTGTGTAGTCCAACGAAAATGTGGTCCTCAAATCGTGGTTAAACAAAGTTGTATTTGAGGTGTTAGGATGGGTATGTCAGGTCCTATTTGTTTGGTCTTCCCACAGCAGCTTTTCGAGCAGCATCCTGCGTTTGAGCTTGCCGATACCTTTTGGCTCATCGAGGACGAACTCTTCTTTGAGCAGCTCCCTTTTCACCAGAAAAAGTTGGCGTTTCACCGCGCCTCCATGAGTTACTACGCAGAATATTTGCGGAGTAAAAATAAAAACGTCAGCTATTTTCCGTCCAAAGGTCTTTCACTTGCCGAAATTTTTAAGCAGTTGGGGACCCTCACCAACGCCATTATCGTTGTCGACCCAACCGATTACTTACTCGAAAAGAGAATCCGTCGTTTTGCACAGCAAAGTGCTTTAGGGCTTCAATTCTTAGACAATCCTTCTTTTTTGAATACAAGGGAGGTCAACGCAAACCTATTTGGCAAGCGCGAGCAACGTTTTTTCATGGCCGACTTCTACAAAAAGCAGCGCGAGCGTCTTGGGATACTCCTCGATGAACAAGGTCAAGCGCTGGGTGGTCGCTGGAGTTTCGATACAGAAAATCGGAAGGCGCTGCCCAAAGGCCTCTTGACGCCAGATTTCCCTGTTTATCAAAGTAGTTGGGCCCAAGAAGCCCAAACATTTATTTCAGAAAATTATCCAAATCACCCAGGCGACCCCAACCTGAGCGCTTATCCGGTCACGCACCAAGAAGCAAAGGCTGCGCTAGATTTCTTTATCGAAAATAACCTTGAGCGCTTCGGACCATATCAAGATGCGTTCAGTACAGACTCCATTTTTGTCTTTCATTCCAATTTATCGACGGCGCTCAATTCGGGCTTGTTGTTGCCTCAAACTGTTGTAGAGCGTGTGCTTGCGGCCTTTCATGACGGAAAGGTGTCGTTGGAAAGTACAGAAGGATTCATCAGGCAGGTCATTGGCTGGCGCGAATTCATTCGGGCGGTATATGAAAAAGTAGGCGTGGAGCAACGCACCAAAAATGCCATGCGCCACCATCGCCCCTTGGATTGGAAAAAACTTTCAGCATTGTCCATGTTTGTTCAGGTAGATCGCAAATTACAAAAACACGCTTATGCGCATCATATTGAGCGCCTCATGTTGCTTGGCAATTTCTTTTTCTTGGCCGAAACGCATCCAGATGAGGTCTACCAATTTTTCATGACGTATTTCATGGATGCGTACGACTGGGTAATGGTACCAAATGTCTACGGCATGAGCCAATATGCCGATGGTGGCTTGATGACCACCAAACCCTATTTCTCGGGTTCGAATTACCTCAAAAAACAAGGTTTCAAGCCAGATGAGCAAAGCGCTGCTTTGTTCGATGCGCTTTTCTGGCATTTTGTCGATAAGCACCAAGAGCGCTTGCGCAAAAACATGCGCACTGTCCAAATAGCGGCCAATTGGAACCGCATGCTACCCGAAAAAAAAGCGGCCCACTTAGAGCGGGCCGCCTTGTATTTCGAACACAACGTTTAGTTGCTTATAGTTTAATGACGCGTTGGGTAAATTGATAGCCATTTTGCGTGATTCGCACTTGGTAAACACCCGCTTTTAGATCTGCAATTTGGAAGGTGTTCAAACCACTTTCAATTTTTGAAAGGCTTTGAATTTGCTTTCCGTTCATATCTAAAATGGAAATGCTATTGACCTCTTCTAGGTCTTTCAAGTCTACAACCAATACTTCGTTTGCTGGGTTTGGATAGATCGCTACTTGAGTAAGCGGATTTTCATTGACGCCAGCTCCTGATGTGATGTTGATGGTGTAGTCTTCGGTTTCTCCGTAGCTCGCTGGTCCGCAAGGCGTGATGGCACCATCTGGTTGGTAAGAAATGCGTACACGCATGCGCACTGCACCAGTATAAGAAGCCAATGGAATGGTAACGTTAAATGTATTTGTCCAGCCGGCTGCTACTAATACATAAGCTACTTGCTCCCCAGCGTCGCTGAAATCGTAGTCGTTGTTGAAGTCAATCCAGGCCGCGATTTCATCGTTGGTGTAGGCAGATGCTTGGGTATTGTTGATGATCCCAGGCGTAATCGTAAGCGTGTAGGTGTTGCCTTGTGCGAGTGAGGTGCTCGTGCCTGTGAAATCGGTGTAGCCGTTGTTGCCACATGTTGAGGTGTTGTTGATGGTATTGAAATTGACGGTATTGATGTACTCATCACACACGCCACTTGCCGTACACGGGCCTGTTACTTGCGCCACAACAATGTAATTCGTTTTGGTTTCGACATCGGAGCCTTGGGCGTTGGTTGCCGTCAAGCTCACGGTGTATTGCCCCACGTTATTGAAAGTAATTTGCGGATTTTGCGATGTAGCCGAGCTTCCGGCTGCAAAACTCCAGCCTGTTGCTGGGCTCACAGACCAAGCCCAAGAGGTTGGTATTCCGATAGATAGGTCTGTAAAATTGACGGTTGTTCCGGGTGTAACGTTGGTTGCGTTAGCAGAGAAGTTGGCAGTTGGTGCAACTGGTGCAGTTGGCGTACAGGGATCAGAAGAGCCGCCAAAAACGAGTACGTTCAAATTCGCAGGATCTAGCCAAGGTTTGAGTTGCTCGATGGCGGGTGTACCGTTGTTGGTCCAGTGAAAAGCCATTTTACCATATTGGTCAGGGGCATTTAAAGCCGTGCAATAAGAAGCCCCACCGGTAAGCGTTCCGATGATGTTGCCCGTGTTGTCAAAGAGAGGTGAACCCGAAGAGCCGCCTTCTGTAACGCCGTGGCCATTGGCATTGGCTGTCCAGACTACGCGCCAGTGTGAGCCTGTTGCGCTTCCCCATTGCGTAGATACGGTATTGCCCGTAAACGTGGAGATTTTTTTAATATCGCCTGCAGGATGGTGGATGCTCGCGCCGCCCGTGGTTGGCGTTGGGCTAGCATTCCAACCGTTCCAATACGCATTGTAGTTAGCCGATTTCAGGTTGTTGATCACGGTGCTTTCGTTGTTGGCGTTTCCTAACTTGACAAGTAAGAAATCAGAGCCAGAGTTTCCGCCTCCGTCAGCGGCATCGGCAATGCGCAAGCAACCCGTTACAAAATAACTGGCGAGCGTGCCCACAGAAGTAGGGTTGGTGCAAGTGGGCGCTTCGTAGCGGAAATAAAATTTCCATTGATTCATGTTTGCAGCCGTAGCGCTGACGCCGCAATGCAGCGCTGTCAAAAAGTAAGGCTTGCAATCTTGCGCCGTATTGTTGACCAAAGAACCCGAACACCAGCCCGCTTGGTTGCCTTCCACAACATAAATGCGTGCTACACCGCGTTTTTCATCTTGCCAAGCATCGCCCACTGGGGTGCAATTGACGTTCACTTCACACGGATCAGATTCATTGATTTTTTCTTCCACTTCAAAACCGGTTGAGCGGTAGTTGTACATGACGCGGTCGATGTAAATTTCTGACTGGGTAGTGTAGGCTGGCTCCGTGAGCGTGAGTAGGTGCGCAGACCCACCGCACAAAGCGGCATTTTGCATTTGGTGTGCTTCGACGTCTTGGGCAGTGAGCAGCGGATGTGCATCGCGACCATCTAGGTTTTGGATGCGCAATGTACTGCCGCCATGGAGCACAAATTTCTCAAAAAGGAAGCTGAGTGCCTCAGCACCTGGTGCAGCAATTACGATTTGCCAAGTGCGGCTACCGTCTGGTTGGTTTGTCCAATAACCCGCATTTTGTGGGCTGAGGTTCGTGGGTAGGGCCACGCCAATTCTGTAGAGTACACCTTGTTTGTCGCGCTGCTCATCTTCTATTGCAATTGCATTGAGGTCAGGTGCAGGCAAGGAAAGAGTAGGAACGTTTTTAGAGAACTCAAGCTTGGAGGTGTGCGAGAGCGTTTGTTGTGCCAGAACGCTGAATTGAAGGCCTAAAAAGAGCAGCCCAAAGCGTAGAATTTTGTTCATAGTTTGAAGAGTTTATAGTAATTTCATCAAAAATAATACATTCCAGGTAAAATACATGCACCGAATCTGTTTAGTTGAAGACGAGCAAAGTTTGCGCGAAATGATCGCTCTAAATTTAGAATTGGAGGGTTATGCTGTTGATACTTATGCAGATGGCGCCCAAGCTCAACAACTCTTTGCAGGCCCCATTCATTTTGACTTGGTTATCCTCGATGTCATGTTGCCACATGTTTCTGGTTTTGATCTCTGCAAAACCATACGCCAAAACTCCGCAGTTCCCGTTCTCTTTTTATCTGCAAAAGGAACAACCGCAGACCGCGTTGCAGGCCTTAAATTAGGTGCCAACGACTACCTCGTGAAGCCTTTTGATCTAGAAGAGCTGCTGCTAAAGGTTCAGATCCTGATCAACGGTTCTGTGCTGACCGAAGCGGGTAGTTCTTATCAAATTGGCGACCGCGTTGTGAATTTCACCACTTTTGAAGTACGAAACGCAAGCGGCGCGCTCTTGCATACCTTTACCAAAAGAGAAGTGCAGTTGCTCGAACTTTTTGTCGAAAAAGTAGGTAAAGTCATTTCACGCAATGAGATCCTAGACCGGCTATGGGGTTCAGAACAAATCCCGACCTCTCGCACCATCGATAACTATATTTTGAATTTTCGCAAGCTCTTTGAGCCCGACCCTAAAAGCCCTCGTTATTTTCATTCAATCAGGGGCGTGGGTTATAAGTTTGTGAAGGATTAGGCTGTTGCCGTCTTCTTTTCTTTGAACAATACAAAGAACAAAATAGCTACCACCAAAGAATAACCAGCAAACAACAGCCATGCGCCGTGCCAGTTTGTCGAGCCATCAGGTAAAATGTAGTAGGCGCCAATGAGCGCACTGCTGGCTACGGTACCGATATACGCACCGATGCCGTTGGTCATCATGATGAACAAACCCTGCGCACTCGAGCGGATACTGCTGTCGGTATTGGCTTCTACAAACATAGAGCCTGAAATCAAGAAAAAATCAAAGGCCATCCCGTAAACAACACAGCTCATGACGATCAAGAACACGCCAAAATCGGCACTGCCGTAGGCAAAAAAACCATAGCGCAGCACCCATGCCACTAACGCAAAGAGCATGACGTTTTTGATGCCAAAACGCTTCAAAAAGAAGGGAATGGTCAGAATAAAAATGGTTTCTGAGACTTGTGAAATCGAATAAATGATGGTCGAGTATTTTTCGACAAGGGTGCCTTTTGGAAAGCTACTGAGGTAGGCATCTCCGTACATATTGGAGAGCTGCAAGGCGGCCCCAAGTAAAACAGAAAAGACAAAAAAGAGCGCCATTTGGTAATTGGCAAAAAGTTTGAAGGCATCGAGGCCGAGCATACTCGCAAAGCTTTTCTTTTCGTTTGTTTTCCCTTGTGGCTGACAAGCGGGTAGTGTGAAGGCGTAAAGCCCAAGTAAGATGGCACCTACAGCGGCAATATAAAACTGATTGGCGTTGGCTTTGCTTCCACTCAGGTTGGTGAGCCACATTGCGGCTATAAAACCGATGGTGCCCCAAACTCGAATTTTCGGAAAATCGGTTTGCACATTTAGGCTGTTCATTTTCAAGATGCGGTAAGAAACCGAATTCGAAAGTGAAATAGTAGGCATATAGGCGAGCATCCCGCCAAAGACAATCCAATATAGAATTTCGTACTCTTCTCCGGTCAGTAGCGTCGGGAAAAGTTCTTGAAGCGTGGCAATGTTTGGGATCAACAACATCATCAGTCCGTAGCTCAGGTGTAAAATTCCGTAGAGTCTTTCGGCGCGCATCCATTTATCAGCAATGATGCCAATGAGCGAAGGCATCAGGATCGAGGAAAGCGCTAAGGTAGAGAACACGGCGCCAAATTGCGGAAAACTCCAACCTTTACCTTCTGTGCAATAGGTGCCGATGGTGGTGAGCCAAGCTCCCCAAACAAAAAATTGAAAAAAACTGAGGAGGGTTAGTCTAGTTTTGATGGCGGCGGTTGAGTTCATCGCGGATTTTTGAGGCTAGTTCGTAATCTTCGTTGTCGAGGGCCTCTCCTAATTGGTGCTCTAGCTCTTCTGTAGCGTACATGTCCCATTCGTTTGGCGCTTGCTCGACTTGCTCAAAGTTATCATTTTCGTCGTCAAAACCATAGGCATCTTGTAAAGTGCTTGGTGAAATTCCGCTGACTTCGTCTAGGATACTGCCAAAAGTATAGATAGGTGCTTTGAAACGAACCCCAATTGCAATGGCGTCTGAGGTGCGAGAGTCTATTTCGGTAATGACGTCGTCGACAGCACAAATAATTTTGGCAAAAAAGACACCATCTTTGAATTTGTAAATGAGAATTTCTTTGACATCCACGCTAAACGCTTGGCAAAAAGCCCTGAAGAGATCATGGGTGAGGGGCCGCGATGGCACCATGTTTTCGAGTTCTACAGCGATGGCTTGTGCTTCAAAACCGCCAATGACGATAGGGAGTTTGCGCGTACCGCCCGTTTCTTGTAGGGTGAGCACATAAGAGCCAGATTGCGTATGGCTGTATTCGATACCCGTGATGTCTAGGCGTGTCTTTTGCATTCGGGTGGCTTATACGTCAAATTCCAATTAATGTTGCGCAGCGCGGAAGCGTTTGACGGCTTCTGTAAAGCGCGGAAGCACTTCGAAGGCGTCGCCTACAATCCCGTAGTCAGCGGCTTTGAAGAAAGGCGCTTCGGCGTCGGTATTGATCACGACAATTACTTTAGAACCGTTCACACCAGCAAGGTGTTGAATGGCGCCAGAGATACCAGCGGCAATGTAAAGATTGGGGCGGATAGCCACACCGGTTTGCCCGACGTGCTCGTGGTGAGGGCGCCATCCGATATCGGCTACTGGGCGCGAACAAGCGGTGGCTGCGCCAAGGGCCGCGGCAAGGTCTTCGACCATGCCCCAGTTCTCAGGGCCTTTGAGCCCACGGCCGGCAGAAACCACTAATTCGGCTTCTGGCAATGGAATGGCTCCTTCAGGTTTTTTGGTCGCTTTGACGCTAATGGCACTGCTGCCGGCTTGGCTGTCAAAGGCCTCTGTGCTGCAGTTGCCACCCGTTTGCTCGGGCTGGATACTGTTGGGCAACAAAGAAATAATGCGAACTGCGCTATTTACCTTTACATAACCAAAGGCTTTACCCGAAAACACATTGACTTTCGTGCTGCCATCGGCTTCAGGAAGGGCAACTGCACCGGCAACTAGGCCGGCTTTGAGGCGCACCGATAAGCGTGGCGCAACTGCTTTTCCGATGAGGTCGTGAGAAAAGATGATGGTGCTGGCGCCAACTTTGGCAGCGGCAGCCGCCACTAATTTAACGAGCTGACTTGGGTCTTGGCCATCAACGCCTGCGTCTTGCAAAACGGTGCTGGCGCCATAAGCGCCTAGTGTAGCCAAGAGCTCAGCAGCAGCGTTTCCGTTGGTCACAACAGCGACGTCTGCGCCTAATTTTTTAGCATAAGTGACGGTCTCCAAAGCTGCTTTGGACAAACCATTTGCTGAATTGATGTATACGAGATTCATGGGTGTAAAGCTTAAATGACTTTGGCTTCGTTGTGTAAGAGCGCAACGAGTTCGTCGAGGTTGTTTGGATCGATGAGTTTAACGGAAGACTTAGCAGCTGGCATGCTGTAAGTGCTGAAGGTAGTGAGGGCTTCGAGCGCAGCTGGAGCAACTACGTTGAGTGGCTTGGTGCGCGCTGCCATGATGCCGCGCATGTTCGGGATGCGCTGCTCGGCCATGCCTTTTGCACAGCTAATGACAGCTGGGGCCTGTACCTCAACTTCTTGCATGCCGCCTACGATTTCGCGCTCGCAGCTGATGGTGCTGCCCGCAACGTCGAGTTTGGTCGCGATAGAAATATAGGGCAACTCTAGCGCCTCGGCGATCATGCCAGCAACTTGCGAGCCGTTGTAGTCGATAGTTTCTTTACCGGTCAAGATGAGGTCAAAGCCTTTGCCTTTCGCATATTCGGCAATTTGCATCGCGACAAAATAAGCGTCTGTAGCTAGGGCGTCTATGCGAATAGCGTCGTCGGCACCAATGGCCAAAGCCTTGCGGATAACGGCGTCGTCTGAAGCCGTACCAACGGTAATGATGGTGACGTTGCCACCTTGCGCTTCTTTGAGCTCAAGGGCGCGCACCAAGGCGTACCATTCGTCGTAGGGGTTGACAATATATTGAACGCCATTTTCGTCAAATTGCGTATTACCATTGGTAAAAGCAATTTTTGAAGTGGTGTCTGGCGCTTTGGAAATACAAACAAGGATGTTCATGTGTGTCGATTTAATGCGGGGCAAAGTTAAGTAAAATTGCAAAAAGCAAGGCCGAAAAGAAAGTCAATAATGCGACTTTTTTCAGTTCTGGATCGAGCTCAGCGGGCACTTGGGTTTCAAGCACTGTTTTGAGGTGCACAACCAAGCCAAAAGAGGGAAGGAGTGCGATGAATAAATAGTAATTATAGGCACTCACCGCTAATAAGTAAATCGTAAAAAACCAAGTAGCCAAACCAGTAGCCACCAAGAAAACGTGGTACATTTTTCCTTTGTTGTAACCGAGCTGAACCACCATTGTGCGCTTTTGCATTTGCGCGTCGTTTTGGATATCTCTGAGGTTATTGAGGTTCAAAACAGCCGTACTCCAAGCGCCAATACTGATGGCCGGAAACAACACCAACCACTCAAAACTTTCTCCGTAGAGTCCAAAAACGCCAATGACGCTCACCAAACCAAAAAATAGAAAGACCATGACGTCGCCCAAACCGCGGTAGCCGTAGGCATTTTTACCGACGGTGTAGGTGATGGCTGCAACAATACACAAAATGGCAAGTACGACATAAAACAAAATGGCTTCACGATTCAAATTTCCGATGCTTACGTAGATCAAGTATAATGCAGACAACAATGAAAGAATGCCCACGAGCCACATCCCTTTCTTCATTTGAGCAGCAGTGAGTTGCCCGCTCTGAATGGCGCGCGCAGGGCCCACTCTCTGCGCGTTGTCGGTCCCTTTTTGGCTGTCGCCAAGGTCATTGGCAAAGTTAGAAAGCACCTGAAAACCAATGGTGGTGAGGAGTGCCAAACTAAAAATGAGCCCGTCGAAAGCACCCAAAAGGGCCGCCAGGCCCGTGCCCACAATGATTCCCGAAACAGAAAGCGGTAGCGTTCTCAAGCGCGCCGCGTGTAGCCATGCTTTGATCATGATTTCTTATAAATTGGAACCGTACTACACGGCTCACCATACATTATTGACTTGACATGTGGTTGCAAAAGGCGCACCAGGTAAGACATCGCAAACGCGGGGTCTGCAATATCGGCGCAACCTTTGATAATGACGCGCTGATCTTTTATTTCATTCGTATCGATCGAGCAGATGGCTTCTTGAATAAGTGCTTTGGTAAGCTCAATTTCAGATCCTACCTGACTATATACATTTTCCTTCTCCAAGGCCGACGTCACGAGCATGAACGCCCAAGTCGGGATAATGGCGTCGGTGCTGCAAAAAATATAGACGGCTTTCCCTTGGTATTGCGCCCAGTGGTGGTTTTTGATCCAGTCGCGGAAGTCCTTTTCTTTCAAGACCAAGCCCTGCCACAGTTGAGCGGCGAGGTCAATACCAACCATTTGTACAGTGGGTTTGTAGTTGGCGAGGTCTAGCTGAATGAGCCCGCTCTCCTTTACTTTATTTCTGATTTCTTCCACGTCCTAAAATTAGTCCTTCTTTTTGTAATCGTAAACAACAATTGTAGGGCTTTTTTCTGCAGCGCGGGTAGCTTCTTGTTCGGCTAAGGCTTGCTCTTCTGCTTCTAAGGCCCTGCGGAGCTCGCCTTCAAAATCGGGTGGTTCTATGCCGAGTTCTTTTTCAATTTCATATTGATATTTTGGGCGTTGCGGCCCTTGTTTGCGATAGATGAAGGCCAACACCACACCTACAATGAGCCCCGAGAGGTGCCCTTGCCAAGAAACACGCGGCTGCGTCGGGAAAATACCCCAAATCAGGGAGCCGTACAGAAAAATGATAAAAAGCGACAGCGCCTGTAGGGGCAAGTAGCCGCGCAAAACACCTGAGGTAAACAAAAAACCGGCGAGTGCATAGATGACGCCGCTCATTCCGATGTGTACTGCGCCGTTAGAACCACCAATGAGCCAAAGCAACGCGCCCGTAAACAGCCAAGACAGCAAAAACACGCGCCAAGCCACCGCTTTATAGGAGTAAAACAAAAGGCCGAGCAGTAAAAAAGTAGGTAAGCTGTTGTTAAGGATGTGCTTGATGTCGCTGTGCGCATGGATCCAAGGCATCAAGATAATGCCGCGCAAGCCTTTTTGATCGAGCGCAACGAGCCCAAAGCGTTGAAAGTCTGTTGGAAAGAGAAAATCTGCCCAATACACCAACCACATCAAAATGAGCACCACCAAAGCGGGCCCAAATGACGGCAGCAAGCGAGATTCAAAATAGGGATCTTGACGCATGTTGTTTGCAAGTCAAGTTTTGTGCCATGTGAAAAGGTGCTGCCATAGTGGCATGAAATTCCTAACCCAACCGAAAACTCCCCACCAGTACACCAGTCTCTTTTGACACCATTGCACTGCTTTCAAAAGGGAATTCCAAACTCACCAAGCCGCAGGTTTTGAGTAAAATGAACGCAGCGCTCAACTCGCTTGCTAACTCGCTGATGCCTTCATTGTGGCCAATGAGTAAAATGTCTTCAGGGCTCTGAAGTTCATTGATGATTTTCAACATTTCATCAGAAGATGCTAAATACAAGTCATCTACAAACACGATGCTTACTCCTGGAAATAAATCCTCGATTGTTGCCCACGTCTGCCGCGTGCGCACTGCGCTGGAACATAAAATGTGTTTGGGTGCAATGGGGTGATCTTGTAGGTATCTTTTGAGTTCGGCGCTTTGCTCAAAAGCTCTCGGTAGCAACTCCCGATCGAAGTCTTTGCCTGTTGGCGAAATTTGGTTGGTTTTGGCGTGGCGAAGGAGGTGGAGTTTCATGTTATCTCTCTTTTAACTTCACCAACTTACTTCCCAAGCCCTCCGAATACAAATTCGCGCCCTCGCAGGTCATGTGGTGCGAGTCGTAAAAGTGCTGTGGGTTGTTGAAATTCGGGGAGCTCATGACCAAGAACTTGCGGTAGTTGGGGTCTAGGCGGTACACTTTACCGAGTTCGGGTGAAATATTCAAAATCAGTTTGGTTCCGTGCTGCTTGCACAACGCCGCGATATCGTGTAGGGTTTCAAAGTCCGCAACGCGCTGGGTTTTGGTGATGGAGTCAAAGTGGCTGAGGGCGAGGCTGTCGGTGCAGACAAAACCTTTGCCAGCGTACTTGCCGTAGGCTGGGTTGCTGACGACGTGGGCTTTGGAGGGAATGCAGCGCTTGGTGTAGAAATAAAGGAAGCGCAACAGGAGTTTGGCATTGGG
>JAJTGF010000037.1 GCA_021299335.1 Cryomorphaceae bacterium | reverse complement strand
ACATTTTTACGTATATCTTGCCCATGCTCAAAGGCACCATCCGTACAGCGCTCATTCTCATTAGTTTGGGGGCAATCATACAGGCTTGTGATTTTAGATCGCCTAGGCTTGAAATGCGCAAAGATTGGGCGCAAATTCAAAAAGAAGGCAAGCTCACCGTGCTTACTGAAAACTCGACCTTATCCTTTTTTGAATTCAAGGGCAAGCGCATGGGTTTTGAATATGAAATCTTAGATACTTTTTGCAAAGCAAACGGGTTGGAACTCGAAGTCAAGGTGGTCAATAAGGTCGGTGATTTTGTCCGTTTATTGAGAAAAGGAGAGGGAGATTTAGTTGCTGCCAACTTACCTATTGGTTTGCGTCAACAGAAGTATTTTAATTTCTCACTGCCTTATTACCAAACCTATCAAGTTTTGGTTCAGCGCAAATCTGATTCAATTGTTTCTGAACCAGCTTACCTTGCTGGGAAAATAGTATATGCGCGCAAAAATTCGGCTTACGAAAAACGCCTTATCGCGCTTCAAGATGAAATTGGTGCCACCATCGATATCCGTTACCAAAAATCATTGCCATTAGCGGAAGATTTGATCGAAGAAGTGGCCAATGGCCGCATTCAATACACTTTAGCCCACGAAAATCAAGCGCGCATCGCCAAAGACATGCATCCAAATTTGGATATTGCCACGCGCATGTCTTTTGAGCAGCGCATCGCCTTTGCACTGAGGCCAAAAAGCAAGGTGCTCAAAGCGCGGCTCGATGCATTTTTACAAACGTATATTGCTTCTGAAGCGTTTACGCAACTCAAGAAGCGTTATTTTGATTACATCGCCTCGACACCAACTGAATTTTTCCTGACGCCGAAGGGAGCGCTTTCTCCGTTCGATGCCATTTTTAAGAAGGCTGCGCAAAAATACGGTTGGGATTGGAAGGTATTGGCTGCAATTGCATATAAAGAATCGCGTTTCAATCCGAATGCGAGAGGTTTTGGCGGCGCTTATGGCCTGATGCAATTCATGCCGAATACCGGCCCTCAATTTGGCGTATTTCCCGAATCCAGCCCAGAACAACAAATCAATGGCGGTATGCGCTATTTGGCATCGGTGTATAGACGTTGGTCGAGCATTGCCGATGAGCAAACGCGCCTGCAATTTACCTTGGCGTCCTATAATGCTGGTATGTGCCATATCGAAGATGCGCAAAGGCTGGCCAGAGCTGCAGGACTCAATCCTAATTTGTGGGATGGAAATGTTGCTGAGATGGTTAAAAAACTAGACGACCCACAATTTTATCGCTCCGAAATGGTCCGTTGTGGTGCCTATCGCGGAGCAGCAACTTCGTATGTTGCCAAAGTGATGGGAATTTACACCCGCTGGAAATAAATGGCTCAAAAACAGATTTTTGTTGTTCAGGGCCCCACCGCATCAGGAAAAACAGCCTTAGCCATTGCGCTTGCGCGGCAACTCCAAACAGAGGTCATTTCCTTTGACTCCCGACAGTTTTATACCGAACTTTCCATAGGCGTTGCAAGGCCCTCTATAGAAGAATTAGAAGCGGTCAGACATCATTTCATCGGGAGCCATTCCATTGAGCAAGCACTCAATGCCGCTAACTTTGCAGCTTTGGCGCAACCAATATTAAGCGACTTACTGCAAAACAAAGGTAGCGCAGTGCTCGTTGGGGGCTCGGCTTTGTATGCCGATGCTTTGCTGTTGGGCTTAGATCCTTTGCCACATGATCAAGCCATTCATTTGAAATGGAAAAGTGTTTTTGAAAATGAAGGTTTGCATGCGCTGCAACAAGCCTTGCAACTGCATGATCCGGCCTTCTTCGAACAAATTGATATCGAGAATCCTGCACGCCTCATCCGCGCTTTGGAAATCAATGAGCTAACGGGGCAGTCCAATTTAGCCCTTCGAAAAGGACCTCGAAAAGACCCACCAAACGTCGTGCGCATTTTTATCAATTGGCCGCGCGCTAGCTTATACAAACGCATCGATGCGCGCGTAGATATCATGATAGCGGAAGGGCTTGAACAAGAGGCGCGGCATTTTTTTCCAGATCAAGCACATTTACAAGCGCTGCAAACTGTTGGCTACCGCGAGTTTTTTGATTATTTTGAAGGCAATTTGAGTAGGGAAGAGGCCGTTGAAAAGATCAAGCAACACACGCGCAACTACGCCAAACGACAACTCACTTGGTTGGGTCGCTATGATCAAATAAGGGCACTGGATCCCCAAAAAGCAGTGGCAGCTCATGTCGAGCACCTTCTAAAAATTGGTTAAAGAAATGTTAAAAAGAAGACGCGAAGCTTAAATTCAAGCATTTTCGTACTAAACACATAAACTCATGAAACAACTCTTGCTCCTGCTTTCCTTTTTTGTACTCCAACAAATGAGTGCTCAAAAAATTCGCTTAAAAGTTGAAGATCAAAAAGATACAACTGTTTTCTTAATCAAATACTTCGGGTCTAAGTTGTTCTATGCCGATACCGCTCAAATGAAAAATGGCGAGGTGATTTTTGACGGTGCCAAGCAAAAGCCCGGTATTGTAGGTTTGTTTTTACCAGGTCAGCGCTATTTTGAGTTTGTCTACAACAACGAAGAAATTCAGCTCGAAACCAAAGGCCCGGATTTCATGGGCAACATGGTGATCAAGAAATCTGAGGAGAACAAAATCTTTATTCCATACGTCAAATTCATTAGTAGCAAAAAAGGTGAAATCGCCAAACTTTCCGAGCAGCGCTCCAAGCTCAAGCCAGAAGACGAAGCCTATAAAAATTTAGGCACGCAAATCGACGCGCTCAACAAAGAGGTAGAGGCGTATCAAGCCAATTTGGTTGCGGCCAATCCAGGTAAGTTGGTCTCTAAAATTGTGCAAATGTCAACAGAAGTGGTGGTGCCAGAACCGCCTAAAGACGACAAAGGCAAAGTGCTCGACTCCAATTTCCGCTACAAATATTATTTCGCCCATTACTGGGACAACGTCGACTTCAAGACTGACGCATTGGTCAATAACCCCATTTTTGCCAACAAACTCGAGTTTTATTTCGGCAAGCAAATGATGATCCAACATTGGGATACCGTGATCAAATACGCTTTTGCGTTTTGCGATGCGCTCGATCCTAAATCTCGCATGTATGAATACAGCGTGGGTTGGATAGCCTCTACCTATGGCAAGAGTGAAATCATGGGGATGGACAAAGTCTATTACTACATGCTCAAGCGTTATTTCTGCACCAAAGATGCCAGCGGAAAGTCTCCGGCATTTTGGGTAGCCGAAGATAAATTCGAAGATCTCTGTGAAAACTTAGATAACAAAATGAACACCGTCATGGGAATCAAGCCACCCAATTTGATCATGCGCGACACCTCTGACACTAAATGGGTCGATTTCTATAGCCTCCAATCTGAATACACGATTCTCTATTTCTGGGATCCGGAATGCGGACACTGTAAAAAAGTAACGCCAAAAATTCAGACGCTTTACACCGAAAAATGGAAGGCGCGCAACATTGAAGTCTTCGCAGTTGGTAAAGGTGTCGGCAAAGATTTCGAAGCCTGGAAAAAATACATCCGCGACAACAAACTGACGTTTATCAATGTGGCCGTCACGAACAGCATTTACGAAATAGCAAAGGCCACACCCGAAAAATTGGTTCCGCTATATCCAGGTGAAAAAGGGAAGCCGACCACATTGCAAAGTTTGAATTATCAACAGACCTACGATATCTATTCTACACCAAAAGTGTTTGTCCTAGACAAAGACAAGAAAATCATCGCTAAAAACCTATCTGTTTCGCAACTAGAAGACATGCTTGACCGCTTGCAAAACAAGACAGATGCACCGAAATTATTTCCGCCTGACCCTGAAGAGGACGAGCACATGCAAAAAGACTAAATGACGCAAAACTTGCTTCGCTCGGCGCTCGAGCAACATAACAAATGGTTGATCACCACCCACAAGGGGCCTGATGGCGATGCGGTGGGTAGCGTTGTGGCTTGGGCTGCCTATGCCAAACAACTTTCGAAAGACTACCTAATTTTGTTTCCCGATCAGCCTGCGGCCTATTTGTGTCCGTTTTTAGAAGGCTATGAGTGGGCGGTTTTTTCGGCAGACAAAGCCTACAGCGGCGATTTACTTTTTGCTTTAGATTACAACGCAGCTTCTCGGCTTGGAGAGCAAATGGCGGTTTGGTTTGAAGAGCAAACCCTGACTAAAGTGATGCTCGATCACCATCCGAATCCAGCGCCGTTTGTGCAGATCCCGATTTCTATTCCCGACGCTTGCTCAACCACAGAGGTCATTTACCACGTGTTAGAAGACCTGGAGCAGCTCGATCAAATTGATTTAGCGATGGCAAAGGGTTTGTATTTAGGCCTCATGACAGACACTGGTTCTTTTCGTTTTCCTTCTGTTTCGGCTTATACACACCGCATGACGGCCCATTTATTGGCACTTGGGCTCGAACAGCACCTTATTCACGAAGCAGTTTACGATGTCAATAGTGTAACGCGTTTGCAATTGCGCGGTTTTGCAATAGCAGAAAAGTTAAAATTGTATCCGATGCAGCGTTTGGGTATCATGAGTCTGAGTAAAGAAGAATTGAAGCGTTTCGACTACCAGAAAGGCGACACCGAAGGTTTGGTGAATGTCATACTCTCGATAGAAGGATATGACGCAGGGGTGTTTTTATTGGAAACCGAGGAGGGTGTGAAATTGTCTTTTAGATCAAAAGGCGGGCGCTTTGTCTATGAATTTGCGCAAACACACTTTAATGGAGGGGGGCATCAGTATGCCGCCGGCGGTTTTGAAAATGGCAGCTTAAAAGAGACGCTTGCCAAATTGGAATCTTTAATTGATCAATTATAGGCATGTCAAATCGCTTGCTTCTCGGACTTGGGCTATTGATTGCGCTTCTTTTTTCGGCTTGTCGTCGAGAAAAAGCTACAGATCAAACGCGTCCAAAATGGTCTTCGGCTCAATCTGTAGATTTCAATCGAGAACTCAGCGTCAGAGAAAACCTCAAAATCAATACATTTTTAGCGCACTACACCCATCTCAAAATGCAGCAAACCGAAAGTGGTCTGCGTTACATGATTTACGAGAAAGGTGCGCAAAACCAAGCTTTGGCCAAAGATGGTCAGCAAGCATTGGTTCGCTTGAAAATTGGACTGCTCGATGGTACCATATGTTACCAAACCAAGCCCGAAGAAATTGAACGCATCACTATTGCCCGTTCGGAAAAAGAATCGGGCATACACGAAGCCTTGCTGTGCATGCGCATCGGCGACAAAGCCAAACTCATATTGCCCAGTTATTTAGGACACGGACTTTTAGGTGACCGCATCAAAATTCCACCACAAAGTATTCTTTACATCGATATTCAACTTTTAGCGCTCCAATGAAAAATTTCAGTTTGTTCCTCGTTTTGTTGCTCCTTTTTTCCTGTACTGACCCAGCGAAATCTTCCGGCACGACAAAGAAAATCACCAAGGCCAATACGCAAAACCTGTCTGATTTAGACACGAGTGTAGCTGGTTCTAAAAAGAACCTCATCAATTTTGAAAAAGGCAAAGTCGAGACGCAAAAAAAGTTGAAGAGCGGCATTGTGCTCAAATGGATAGAACGCGGAGACGGACCTGGTTTCAAAGCGGGTGAGATGGCCCTGATCGATTACCGCCTCGGAACGCCAGATGGCCGCATCATCGATGGCAACAATCGAATTGAGTTGCCGTTTATTCCTTTTGTAGTGGGCTACAGCATGCAAACCCAAGGCTGGGACCTCGCATTTGCGCACCTCAAAGTAGGTGATTTTGTAAAAGTCGAAATTCCTGCTGCTTTGGCATACGGAAGTAAAGGAATCAAGGATGTCCTTGCGCCAAATACAGCCAATTGGCTTTATGTCAAAGTCATATCGAAAATTAATCCGAGCATTGATGCAGATGGCGTTAGGGCATGGAAACTTGCAGATGGCAAGCCTTTTCAACTCGAAGACGGTGGTGTGAAAGAAGTGGCTTATGAATTTGTGGCCTCTACGCCCAACAAACCAAATGCGATTGTGGCGCGTAAGTTTCCGCAGCGTTACGTAGTTGGTCAGAAAACAACAGTTCCTGGCTTGCGAAAAATTTTGAAAAATGCCTTGCAAGGAGAACGTTATTACCTTGTATTACAGCCAGAACAAGCGTATGGCGTTAAGGGTTACGGGCAAGTCATTGCACCAAACGAACCTGTTTTCTTTTTATTAGACATCGTTGGCGTCAGGTCCATCTCGTAGGAATTCCCTAAATTTGTACTGAAATTTTTATGTTGCGCCCGATTACTCTTCTGTTTCTACTTTGTATTTTGTTTGGCTTTGAGGCTAAGGCACAACGCGCACTTGATACCATCGAAACAGAACTAGGAAAGGTTGTTTTGTACAGTAACAAAACTTGGTCTTTTTTACAAGTTTCCACTTTTGATGGCATCATGAACCCCCGCATTCACCAACAAATGCTGGCCCAAGACCCTAGTTTTCGTCATCCTTGGAGCAACGACATCTGCTTCACGAGTCGCAACGACATGGCTAAGCTCAAAGACACCCTTTGGTTGTGTGTCAACGACGAATACGACCAACATTTCAATATGCCTGCCCCTGGAATTGTTACTTCTCGCTATGGTCCTCGTAATGGAAGAAACCACAATGGCATCGACATCGATTTGGAAACCGGAGACACCGTATACGCAACTTGGTCAGGGAAAGTCCGCTACGCCAAATACAACGATGGCGGCTATGGCAATTTGGTCATTATTCGCCATCCAAACGGCCTTGAAACCCTTTATGCGCACTTGAGTAAATTCCTTGTTTATCCCGACCAAGACATTGTTGCCGGCGAGCCAATTGGCCTTGGTGGCAATACCGGTCATTCTTTTGGCTCTCACTTGCATTTTGAAATCCGTTTCTACGACGCCCCAATGAACCCCGAGGAAATCATTGATTTTTCACAAAAGTCGCTCAAAAACGAAAACCTTTTCGTGCACAAGGGCTTGTTTAGACCTGGTGCCAAGCCTTCTGATTACTACGAAGATCATCCTGCAGAGGTTGTACAAGCGCCTGTTGTGGTGCGCACACCTCAAGTCCGTTACTACAAAGTACGACCAGGCGACACCCTCACCGAAATTGCCGCACGCAACGGCACCACCGTTACGCATTTATGCCAACTCAACGGCATTAAACCGACTTCTGTTCTCCAAGTGGGGCGCAGCTTAAGAGTTAAATAACATGAAATACACTATTCTTTTTGTCCTGTTTGTTGTTTTGCTCAGCGCATGCTCTGATTACGCCAAAATTGTGAAGGGCTCTGATTACAGCCAGAAATTCGTGACTGCAAATGCACTCTACGATCAAAAAGATTACGACAAAGCCATTGTGTTGTACGAACAAATTTATCAGCATGCCCCGAAGTCAGGGGAGGGAGAGCTTTCTTATTACCGCATGGCGCAGTCGTATTTTGAGATTGAGGATTACTACATGGCGCAGTATTACTACAGTTCTTATATGCAGCGCTTTCCCTACAGCGATAAATCCGAAGAAGTACTCTTTAAAATCGCGATGTGCTCGGTCAAGAATTCGCCAGAACACACCCTCGACCAAACAGAAACCGAACTGGCAATTAGCAATGTTCAACAGTTCGTGGATCGTTATCCGGGTTCTTATTTAGTGGACTCCTGCAACCTGATCATCGATCAACTGCGCTTCAAGCTAGAGCGAAAAGAGTTTGAGACAGTCCAGCTCTACGACCGCACCGAAAACTTCAAGGCGGCGGTTGCAGCAGGTGAGCTTTTTATGGAACACTACAGTCGTTCGGCTTTTGTAGAGGAGGCTTTTTACATTGTTGTGAAGAACTCCTATTTCATGACCATCAATAGCATCGAGAGCAAAAAAAGTGAGCGAAGCAGCCAAACTATCGAAAGATTTCGTAACTTTGCCCTTCGCTATGGAAGCTCCAAATACCTCAAGGAATTAGAAGCCTACATCGCTTTATTAGAAAAAAACTAGTCTAGAACTAGAAAAAAACAATAAAACACACAAAATGAGTTTCAAAAACACCTCTGCAGAACGTACCACTGTTACCCGTGATACCATCTTGGTTGAAGAAAAAACTGGCAACATCTACGAATCATTGGTTGCTATTTCAAAAAGAGCGAACCAAATTTCTACAGAACTCAAAGAAGAGCTGACGCAAAAGTTGCAAGAATTCGCAACCCATACCGACAACCTCGAAGAGATTTTTGAAAACCGCGAGCAAATAGAAATTTCTAAGCATTACGAAAAAATGCCAAAGCCTACAGCGATTGCCATGCAAGAGTTGCTAGATGAAAAAATCTATCTGCGCAAACCAGAGTCTTTGCAATAAACATGCAAGGTAAGCGCATCCTTCTTGGTATTACAGGAGGTATAGCTGCCTACAAAATCCCTATTCTCGTTCGCTTACTTAAAAAACAAGGTGCCGAAGTACGTTGTATCCTTTCTCCGCATGCCCAAGATTTCGTGAGTCCCTTGGTATTGGCGACACTCTCACAAGAAGCGGTCTACAGCGAATTCTGGAACAAGCAAACAGGCGTCTGGACCAACCACGTAGAGCTCGGTCTTTGGGCCGATGTCATGCTCATTGCGCCAGCTACTGCCAATACCGTTTCTAAAATGGCGAGCGGCGCCTGTGATAACCTATTATTGGCGACTTATTTGTCTTTGAAATGCCCGTGCATCATTGCACCCGCTATGGACCTCGATATGTACCAGCATCCGAGTTTCAAGCGCAATTTAGCCACCCTAGCTCAAGACCGCGTTCAGGTGATTCCGGCTACTTTCGGCGCTTTGGCCAGCGGCCTAGAAGGGCAGGGGCGCATGGAAGAACCCGAACAAATAGCGGCGTATCTTCAAACTTTTTTTCAGCAACAGGTTCAAGTGATGCAAGGTAGTGGCCAAAAATGGCTCATTACTGCAGGCCCCACTAGAGAGCCACTCGACCCCGTTCGTTATTTGTCAAATCACTCCACTGGAAAAATGGGTTTCGCGCTTGCTGCGGCAGCCTTGCAGGCTGGTCATGAAGTGCTATTGATCACGGGGCCAACCCAACAAGAGCTTACACACCCTAATTTAAAGCTCATTCATATAGAAACGGCCGAAGAGCTGCTTGAACAAGTACAGGCCAATTGGTCTTGGGCAACAGCCGGTATATTTAGCGCCGCCGTTGCCGACTACCGTGTCGCGGAGGTAGCTAGCGAGAAAATCAAAAAGAGTGCTGCACAAATGGAATTGACATTGGTCAAGAACCCCGATGTGTTAGCCTGGGCTGCTGCCCATAAAAACGAACAAATAGTGGTAGGTTTTGCTTTAGAGACCAATAATTCTGAAGAAAATGCGTTAATGAAATTGCGCAGCAAAAAACTTGACTACATCGTGCTCAATGAACAGCAAAATGGGGTCAGTGGTTTTGGCAGCGACACCAATAAAATGATTATCTTCGATCGAGCAGAGCGACGTCTTGAATTACCCCTTCAAAGGAAGTCAGAAGCCGCTGCTGCCCTCGTTCAAATACTAGCAGCGCCCCATGAATAAGTGCATTTTTCTTTTTCTTTCGTTTGTTGTCTGTGTTCGTTTACAGGCCCAAGAACTCAATTGTCAGGTCAATATCGTCGTCGATAACAAAGTCGAGGTGAGCTCTACCGAGCAAGAGATCATCAACCAAATGAAGCAGAGCATCACCGAAATCATGAACAATACCGCCTGGACCAAAGACAAATTCAAGGTCGAGGAGCGCATCAATTGCAATATACAAATCCAAATTCGCGAAATTCCTGCTACGGGTGCTTATCGCGGCGACATCCAAGTTTCTTCTGTCAGACCCGCCTTCAATAGTAACTATAATTCAACGCTTTTTAATTTTCAAGACGAAAACTTTCAAGCTTCCTTTTCTAGAGGAGCCGTCTTGAATTATGTCCCCAACCAATACCGAGATAACCTCACTTCTATTTTGGCTTTCTACGCCTATTTCATCATTGGTATGGACTACGATTCTTTTTCATTGAAAGGCGGAACGCCCTATTTTCAAGAAGCACAGCAAATTGTGACGCTGGCTCAAACCGGTGGCGCTGCTGGCTGGAAATCTTCTGAGAGCAACAAACGAAACCGTTTTTACCTCGTTGATAACATGCTTCAGCCCGTTTTTGATCCCTTCAGAACTTGTTTGTACCAATACCATCGCTTAGGGATTGACCAACTCTACGACAAAAAAGAAGAAGGAAAGAAAGCCATCAGTGCAGCATTGAATCTCTTGAGTCCGATTATGGCTACGCGTCCCAATACGGTCAATGTAGTGAGTTATCTTTTTGGTAAAACCACAGAACTCAAAAACATCTTCTCCGACGCTGAGCTCAAAGAGAAACAAGACCTCGTAAATTTATTAAAGAAACTAGATCCGGCCAACGCCACGCGCTATTCAACGATCCTAGAATAATGCTCCGCTCGCTTCGCATTCAGCATTTCGCCCTTATCGAAGAAGTTCAACTCGATTTTGAGCAAGGATTCACGGTGTTTACCGGTGAAACTGGCTCGGGTAAGTCCATCATTTTAGCAGCTGCCCAACTCATCCTTGGCGAGCGAGCAGATTTACAAGTGATTGCGCCCGGCGCAAAGAAAGCAGTTGTCGAGGCTGTTTTTGATATTACTGCGCAGCATCTTCCTTTCTTTGAAGCCCACGATTTAGACTTTGAGGCACAAACCTTGATCAGAAGAGAAATCGCTCCAGAAGGCAAGTCTCGCGCTTTTATCAACGACATTCCGGTTTCATTGCAAGTACTCAAGCAACTTACTGGGCAACTCTTGCAAATTCATTCGCAGTACAATACACTAGAGCTCAAGTCAAAGCGTTTTCAATTGGCGCTTATTGATCAACTCCTCGGCTTGGAAGTGCAATATCAACAATTTGAACAGCGCTACCTTTCGTTTCAAGCTTTACAAAAAGAACTGGAAGCAAAGCAAGAAGCACTCAAACAAGATCAACTCCAACAAGACTACAATACCTTTCTTTTAGAGGAATTACTGACCTTACAGCTCCACGATCCAAAGGTTCAACAATTAGAGCAGGAGTTGGAGCGCTATGCCAACGCCTCGCAATTAGAAGAAGCGCAAGCCGCGCTTTCAAGTATGCTCGACGACTCCGGGCCCTATGCGTTGTTATACGCTAGAAAAAGCGTCTTGGATAAAGTGAAGTCTTTTGATGCTGACATGCAAGGTTTCTCAGCGCGCTTGGAACAAGTGCTTATCGAGCTCAAAGAACTCGCCCTAGATGCAGCCTCGACTTCCTATGCCAACCTAGATCCTGCAGAATTACCTGCGCTCGAAGCGCTCCAAGACAAAGTGAATAGCGCTCTGCTCAAACACCGTGTTCAAGAGGTTGCGCAATTAATCGCCATCCAAGAAAGTTTGCAGCAAAAAAGTGAGGGGCTTGATCAACAAGAACAAGAACTCCGCGAATTGCAGCAAGAAGCGCTTGCTTTAGAACAACAACTCTGGGAACGCGCAAAGTCTTTACATTCAGATCGCAAAGCAGGTGTCAAGCAACTGGCTCGTGAACTAGAAGGCATCTTGCACGAACTCAAATTACCACATACCAAATTAGCCTTCGAACTCACCCAACTCGAACAGCTCAATACGAGTGGTTGTTCTCAGTTAGAATTGCTCTTCTCTGCCAATCTTGGTCATCAGCCCGTTCCGGTCGAGCGCGCAGCAAGTGGCGGAGAACTTTCTAGACTCATGCTGGCTTTGCAAAAAATGAGCTCAGAAAAGAAGGCACTTCCCACCATTATCTTTGACGAAATCGATACAGGGGTTTCGGGTGAAGTTGCGCTCAAAATGGGTAAGCTACTCAACGAGATGTCAAAAAATGGGCAATGTATGGCCATATCTCATCTGCCTCAGGTAGCGGCGCGCGCGGCACATCATTTCATGGTGCAAAAAATGGTGGTCAAAGACCGCATGCAAACAAAAGTAAGTGTCTTGGATCCAGAGGCGCGCTTACAAGAAATTGCACGCTTATTGAGTGGCGAACAAATCACTACTGCCGCAATTGCCAACGCACAAGCCTTATTGAAAGGTGTATGAGTCCTAGCAAAGCACTGACGCACGAGCAGCCATTACTGCTGCTTGGGAGTTGTTTCTCCGAAGAAATTGGTTCCTTATTGGCGCAAAACGGTTTTACTTGTTTGGTAAATCCGGGTGGTACTATTTTTCATCCTTTGGCGCTCGCAAAATTATTGAATTGGGCCCTCGCTGAACCGAGCACATTGAGAACGCATGTCCGAGAAGACATTCACTTGAGCTGGGACCTTTCCGGAACTTTTTATGCCCTTTCCGCTCTTGAATTCGAAAAGAAGTCCATCAGACTGCATCAGGATATACGCCACTATCTTCAGCACGCGTCTCATATGCTGCTTACCTTTGGTACCGCTTGGGCATATGAACTCAAAAGCGACGGGCAAATTGTAGCCAATTGCCATAAGCATCCGGCGTCTGAATTCGAAAAGCAACTCACGGGCCTAAATGAACTCCAGCGCGTATGGGAGCCGCTTTTAGATCAATTACAGGTATTGAATCCGCGCTTAGAGCTGATTTTTACGGTGAGCCCAGTTCGGCATCTCAAAGATGGACTCGTAGAAAATACGCGCAGTAAAGCGCGTCTGCATTTACTCGTAGAGCGACTGTGCGCGAGAGAAAATTGTTGTTATTTTGAGGCCTACGAGATTGTACTAGATCAATTGCGTGACTATAGCTTTTACAAAGAAGATGGCGCTCATCCAAATTCAAAGGCAATTGAAGCCGTTTGGCATAAATTTCAGGAACAATTCATGGATCAATATACCAATCAAATTATTACTGATTGGACGGCTCTTCAGCAATTAAAGGCGCATCGGGTATTGTATCCGGAAAGTAGAGAGGCCAAGAAGTTCAAAAGCCAAATCCTTCAAAAAGAAAAGGAATTTTTCAGTAAATACCCTCAGTTTAAGGATTCCACTCGCTCATAAATTGCGCTAAAAACGTTTCCATAAAGGCGTGTCTTACTTGCGCCATGTTTTGGGCAGTAGGCGTTTCCATGCGCTCTTTGAGCAACAATAATTTTTCGTAGAAATGATTGATGGTGTGTCCGTTGTCTTTTTGATAGGCTTCTTTGGTTTGGTGCAGGGTCGGTGCCACATTCGGATCGTATAAGGCCCGTTGTTTGCTCCCGCCATAAGAAAAAGCCCGAGCAATACCAATTGCACCAATGGCATCGAGCCGATCTGCATCGCGTACGATCCTTCCTTCTAGTGAAGTGCTTTGGTCATGAACGCCAGCTCCCTTATAGGAAACAACACTTACAATATCGGCCACTTTTCGTGCTAATTCCTCACTTGATCCCAAATTACAAAGCAATTGATAAACTTCTTGGGCTCCGATTTCAAAATCTCCGCCATTGTATTTATGATCGGAATAATCGTGGAGTAGGGCAGCGAGTTCAATGAGAAGTGGGTCACCGCCTTCGCGTTGCTGAATGAATAGTGCGTTTTTTCTGACGCGATCGATATGAAACCAGTCGTGGCTTCCTTCTTGATCGGTGAATTTGCTTTTCACCAAACATTCCACCTCAGTTAGTAAATCCTTCATTAGATTTTGCTGATGCGCTTGGTCAGGCTGTGGCCATTAGCATAGATCGTGATGAAATAGGGGCCAACTGCGCATTCTTGTAATGAAAGGTTTGTTTGATTCGTGGTCATGAGTAACTGCCCATTTAGGTTTCTGAGCTCAATCAAATCAATTTTTTCGTCGGATTGGATAT
>JAJTGF010000036.1 GCA_021299335.1 Cryomorphaceae bacterium | reverse complement strand
TGTTGGGGCATGAAGATTTCTCCGCGAATTTCGAAATCTGGTGGAAACACTCCTTGCAAGGCCAACGGAACGGTGCGAATGGTGCGGACATTCGTCGTGACATCTTCGCCTTGCGTGCCATCGCCACGTGTAAGTGCGAGTTGCAATTGACCGTTTTGGTAGTGCATGCCGATTGCGACACCGTCGTATTTGAGTTCACAAACAAATTCAGAGGCTTCTTGCAATGCTTTTTGACAGCGCTCAGCCCACTCAATGATTTCTTGCTCAGAGTAAGTATTGGAAAGCGAGAGCATTGGAAAACGGTGTGTTTTGGTCTCGAATTTTTTGGTGAGGTCGCCACCAACCCTACGCGTTGGGCTATTGGGGTCTATGAAATCAGGGAATTGCGCTTCGAGGGTTTCTAGCTCCTTGAGCAGCATGTCAAAATCGTAGTCGGAAATTTGTGGATTGTTCTGAACGTAATAGGCTTGATTGTGCGCATGAAGCGCCGTAGCTAATGCTTTCATTTTGGCCTGAACTTGCACTTGATCCATAGGTTAAAGTTACGATTTTTGTGCTAAAATCATGCGTTGCTTGCCTTGTAAATCGGTATAAATTTGAACCGTCTGATAGCCTTTTCCCTCGAAAAGTGCTTTTGTCTGAAGCGCATAATTTTCGTGGATCTCCAAAGCCAAGAAACCACTAGAAAGCAAGCTGTTTTGGGCAATCTTGATGATTTGTTTGTAAAAAAGCAAGGGGTCGTGGTCGGGGACGAACAAAGCTAAATGCGGTTCGTAATCCAGTACATTGGCCTGCATTTGATGCTGGTCTTCAAAAGGAATATAGGGTGGATTAGAAACGATGAGGTCAAAAGAACCCAACACTTCTGAATCAAAAATATCGCTATTTTCAAAAGCGACATCGAGCTTGAGTTGTGCTGCGTTTTCTTTGGCAAGCGCTATCGCATCTGATGAGAGGTCAAGGCCTTTCACCTCCGCATCTGGAAACTTTTTTTTGAGCGCCAGAGCTATGCAACCAGAGCCAGTGCAGAGGTCGAGAATGTGTGCGAAAGTTTGCCCTTGTTTTGTCAGTAAATCAATGAGTTCTTCTGTTTCTGGCCTAGGAATGAGCGCTCTTCGATCTATTTTTAAGTTTAAATCGGCAAAATAGACTGTACCAATAATGTACTGAAAGGGCTCATGTTTTTGCAAACGCTTGACTACATTGCGAATGAGTAGTAAATCTGATTCCGAGAATCGTGCGTTGGCATGCAGCAAAATTTCACTCGAGGACCATCCAAAATGGCTTGAAAGCACAGTGGCCCACATGGATTTACATTCACTATTCGAAAATAAAGGAGCTAACGCTTCAAAAAAATACGTTTTGGCACTAGAAACCCTGTTATCTGAAACAAACATTATTGCTTGCGTAATTTGATAAACGGCTTGATTTTTTCGTTTTCGATCAAGACCGTAAGGTTGTAGTAAGCAATTTTCCATTCGCCATTTTGCAGCACGCAAATACCACTGCCTCTACAACCTTCCATCCAGGTTGCCAAATCTTCGTCAAAATAGGCCACGGTGCCATTTGCTGCAAATTGCCAATGTCGATTGCTGGGCTTGAAGTCCCAGGCTTTTCCTTTCTCGAAATAAGGCTTGCAAAAAGCCATAAATTCGGGTTTGGTCCAGCGTTCACCGGGCGCGGTTCCTAAAAACACAAAATCAGCGCTTGTAACCGAAAAGTAAGGCTCAAATTTGGCTTGAGCTGCAGCTATATGCCAGTTATCAATTATTTGGTCCAAAGAATGGACGTCCTTTAGTGTGCTTTGAGCCTTACCTGTGAAAGCAAGAAGTAGGAATAAAAAGCCAAAGAAGCTATTTTTCATGATGCGTTCTGTTATTAAAATTGAAATGAATGACCTCGTTTCTTACAATGCCTCTAGCTTGAATACACATTTACCTTTGATAAAAGTGCGCCACGCGTAGTTTTGTACCTGCCCAACTTGAGCGCTAACCGGATATTCAAAAATAGCAAAGGTGGCGTCCTTGCCTTTTTCGAGCGTGCCAATGCGCTTTTCAGCAAAAGAAGCAAAAGCCGCATGGATGGTCATGCCGCGCAGCACTTCATCTAAAGTCAGTGCTTCGCCTCCATTCCGATGAACAGAGGCTTGAATCGTTAAAAATGGATTGGTTTGTTCGACCGGAAAATCGGTGCCAATCGCCAACATTCCAAACTGATTGAGCAAGGTTTTGTAGGCGTATGCGCCTTTCATTCGGGCTTTGCCTAAACGCGCTTCTGCCCAGTCTGCATCGGATACCGCATGCGTAGGCTGCACAGATGGGAAAACCGCAAATGCAGCAAATTTTTGGAAATCTTGAGGGTCAATCACCTGGGCGTGCTCAATGCGAAAGCGGTGATCTGGTTTTTGGGCATAAACTTCACTGTAGAGCTCCAAGATCAGTGCATTTGCGGAGTCACCAATACTATGCGTATTCATTTGGTAGCCGTTTTGGAGACAAAACTGAGCGAGATCTTGCATGCGTTCGATCTCGGTGAGCAACAAACCTCTACTTTCTTGATGATCGTGGTAGGGCATTTTGAGCAAAGCACCCCTCGATCCGAGCGCACCATCTGCAAAGCACTTGAAACTGCGAATGGATAGGTTTCTGAAACTGAAGGGTCCGTTTTGCTGTGCAAAGCGCCGGTTTTGAGGTGAGTCCATGAGCATGGCGTATACATTCAGTTTCAACTTACCGCTTTTGATCAAAGATCGAAACCAACCAATGTGTTCAAAATCAATACCGGCTTCGTGTACACCCGTAATGCCGTACTGAAAAAGCTCTTCTTGCACCTGCAAAAGCGCCTTGAAATATTGTGCTCTTGAATAATCAGGAATAAAAGGCTGAACGAGATTCATGGCGTTATCTACGATAAGTCCAGATGGTCTGTAAGTTTGGAGCATTAGGACTTCACCACCAGTGAGCATAGGTATTTTATCGCGTAACTTACTCTTATTGATTAAAAAATCATTGATGAGCGCCGCATGACCATCCACGCGGTACAGACATACAGGAATATCTGGAAAAACTTCATTCAGTTTTTCGTTAGTCGGAAAATCTTGACCAGCCCATGTGGTTTGGTCCCAGCCACGTCCGACAAGAAATTTCAGCCCCGGATGTTGGGCTTTGTACTGCTCGCATTTATGGATCAGTTCTTGCTCAGAGCGAACGCCGCGTAAATCGACACCTAACAACTGCTTGGCGTACATCAGCATGTGACCATGCGCGTCGGTGAGTCCTGGATACATTTCCTTGCCTTGCGCATCTATCGTTTCATCAGAACGGTATTTATTGAGAATTTGACGCTCGGGCCCTACCTCCACTATTTTTCCATCGCGGATGGCAATGGCCTCGTGAATGGTGCCCGATAAATCCATGGTGTGAATTTTGGCATTGTGAACAATGAGGTCGACCTTCTCTCCTTTCATGCAAGCAGACAGAAGCGCAACCAATAATACAAGGGATGTAATGATTTTCATACTAAAACGGATAACCAATTCCAAAATTGAGGTAATTCGGCAAAAACGGACGCGGCATGAGCTCCTTGACTTGATCCAGACTCATGTTGAAATGCTGCATACCTTCTGCATAATAGGTTTCTCGGGTCTTGAAATCTTGGAAAACCCAACGGGCACCATCGGCAAATGCGGGATCGTAGATTGGGAAACCGACATCTAAGCGCAGTATGAAGTAGTCGAGGTCCATGCGCAAGCCCACACCAGCAGAAATCGCGAGCTGCGGAATGAAGGTTTGCCAATTGAACTGACTTCCCAAGCGAGATGCATCTTCTCGGTAGGTCCAGATGTTGCCAAAATCGGTAAAAAGCGCGCCTTTGAACGTCGAACTCATTTCAAAACGATACTCCAATGCACCACCAAAACGAATGTCGCCAATTTGAGTAGCCAAGCGATTGGTATCCAGGTGGTATTTATAAGAACCCGGACCCAAGGCTCTTGCACGCCAGCCTCGGTTGTCGTTGGAACCTCCGCCAAAAAAACTGTAGTCATAGGGCATCGAAGTTTGCGAATTTCGGTACGAAAGGCCGGCTCCAGCTTGCATGCGCAGGTGCAAAGTACTTTTATTGAGGACTCTTTTGGAGGCAATCAGTTGGTTGTCGAGGCGAACGAATTGAGAATAGGGCTGCTTACCGAGTAAGTACTGACCATTGAGGGTATCTTGACGCGCTCGGAATGCATACAATAAGTTTCCTGCGGCATCGAGGGTTGTATTGAAATAGAGCGTACCGTTGTAGCGCTTTTTCTTTCCTGGTTTGTCGTCTTTGTCTTTGTTGGAGTATTCGTAGGCAAATTTGAAATCTTGCCATATAAACTGATTGCTGTAGGTATTGTACAGAAAAAGGTCGTTGATTTGATTGAGCTGTGCTTCAAAAGCGGCAGATTTCTGAATATTCACATATTTAATGACCGATGCCCCCGGCAAACCCATCTGAAAAACTTGTGTCTTGCCCACCAAAAACTTCCAGGTATAGTTGAGCTGAAAAACCCGGCGATCAAAAATATTGCGCTTTTCGAAATTCATGGCCGCGCTGATAACCGTCCGTGGTTTTTGACGCTTTCCGAGTAAGGTCACGGGTGTTGGAAAGAGACCTGGTAAATCGAGTTTGAGACTCGGTCCCAACTCGAAAGTATTAAAGGTGCGGCCCGCTGCTACGAGCTGGGTTTCGGAATTGGCATCGAAGACCGGTGGTTGCGACTCAAAACCACCCCCTAAAGAGAAAGTAAGTCTTTCGGCACCACCAAATAAATTTTTGTTGGTGTAGTTCAGCGATGCAGCAGCACCTAAAAGACCAAAACTAGAGGTAAAACGAGGATCGAAAGCCCAAGATTGCTTTTTGATGGGCTCGAGGTAATAGTGAACGTTGAGCTGATTGCTGCCCGGAATTTCTTCGATGTAGGGCTTTACTGAAGCAAATACACCCAACTGAACCAAAGAGCGGTAAGAACGATCGAGGTAATATTCTTTGTACGTGTTGTCTTGCTCGAGGTAATTTTGCATTTCGAGTACGTCGGGGTCGAGCCAAGGTGAGGCGCCGTTGTAGCGGAGGGTCATGGTGCGCCAATTGCTTTTAGTGCCGTATGGAACTTTTAAGTCGAGGGCCTGCTTCTTAGAGTACAGTAATTCGTCGTATTTGAGCTGCTTGGTCGTATTGACATACTGAGGCTGCAGAGAATCGTAAAGACTCAGACCTGCTTTGGCCATCTCATTGGCGAAGGTTCCGGAAACCTGGAGTGTATCGGCCAAATGAAAATAAACGCGATTGATTTTGGTTTCGCGGTACGGAACGCGCACAAGGCTGTCTGGATTTTGCACTGAGGGCACTAAGCGGTCCTCGAATTTAACGACAAGGTTAACCGTCATGGTCTGGCGATTGGTATCGGCCTGAAACTGAATGCTGTTGCTATTGAATTTGTAAACGCTTTCGTCGCGCATGAATTTGGCGACCTTCTCGCGATAGGAAGCGAGGTAATCGAGGTCAAACGGCTGGCCAATGAGAGGGTGTTCACCGAGTGGTTGGTATTCTTTGCGGATGAGTTTTTGATGGAGATCGCGCAATAGGCGTGCACCTGTGTAAGTGACCGAATCGATGATGTACTGTGGACCTTCATCGATGTGATAAACGGCTTGTACAGAACGCCTGTGTTCGTTGTAGCTCAGTTCAGAGCGCACACTTCCGTAGTAGTATCCTTTTTTGACAAGGTAGCGACGCAGCTGATCTTCATTTTTATGGTGAAGGACTGTATCGAAAACTACAGGCTTTTGTCCGTACTTGTATTTGAGTTTTTCTGCCCAGATGGCCTGTTTAAAAGTGCTGTCTGGTTGTGCTTTGTAGCGGAAGTCAGGTTTATTGCGTTGAATAGCCTTGGCATTTCTTTTAGCGTTAATCGCATTTACTTTTGCTCTTTTACGTTGCAACTTAGCATCAAAATGAGCAAGCCGTTGGATTTTTTTCTGGGCTACCGCCGAAGAATCAATGGCGTTATACAGCCAAAGTTTCCAAGGAGCACCAAAAAAGCGCGCATTGGGTTGCTGCCTCAGTACTTGTGTGAGTTCGTAGCGATCGAGTTTGGTCGTGAGCGGATTATCCAAGGCAATCGTGGTGCTGCGCAAGAGGTGGTTGCCCTGCGGCACATTCTTAGACAAGCGGCAACCCGCTAAAAGCAGTGAAGTGAAGACAAATAATTGTACTTTTGAAAACAGGCGCATTGTGTTACAAAAGTAAATAATATTCACCTTGGAAAAGCTCAGTCAGCAAAAGATCAAAGACCTCAAGAAATTACAGCTTAAAAAGCACCGAGATTCAGAGCAATTGCTCTATCTAGAAGGAGAAACATTGGTGAAAGATTTGTGTCGGGAGTTTCCTGAACTGATTGTTTCCTTGATTCTAAGCGAAGATAAACATCAAGATTTTGAATCGTACCATTACCCGCGCTTTGTAGCTACTTCAAAAGACCTCGAAAAACTCAGCGCGCAAAAAACCTTTAAAAAGGTAAATGCCGTGGTCAAATATCCAAGTCCAACTGCTTGGAAAAAAGGTCAGAAAGCCTTGCTGCTCGATCAAATTCAAGATCCAGGTAACCTTGGCACAATCATCCGCACGGCAGATTGGTTCGGAATTCAGCACATTTTTTGCGCACCGGGGACAGCCGATTACCTCAATCCGAAAGTTATTCATGCATCCATGGCTTCGGCCTTTAGAGTACACGTTCACTACCAAGATTTAGCACCACTTTTAGAGGTCAACCCCAGCACAACTTTTGGCGCGTTTATGGACGGCACTGATTTTCAGCAGGTCAAGCCCAAGGAGATCGAATTCTTAGTGCTCGGTCACGAAGGGCACGGCATTAGTCCTCGTCTTGATCAGCTTCTGAAAAAGCGCATCAGTATTCCGTCAAAAGGAGCGGCTGAATCCTTGAATGTGGCGGTTGCGGCCGGAATTTTACTCCAACATATGAGTAAATAACCGAATTCATTAGCAAGATCAGGGAAAAGGCCGTATTTTTGCAAACTTCCCTTTTTTACGATGCTAGATCTCGATTTATACGAAGCCAAAAAACTCTATCCTTTTCAAGAAAAGACCGTCAACCAAGTACTCGACGAACTCCGAAAAAACGGTAGCAACTTCAATTTACTCTACCAGCTTCCGACCGGAGGAGGCAAAACCGTCATTTTCTCCGCCATTGCCAAGCGCTACATCGAAGAATCTGGCAAAAAAGTCCTGATCCTGACGCACCGCATCGAGCTCTCCATCCAAACTTCTAAGCAGCTATCTGCCATTCAGGTCCCGAATAAAGTCATCAATTCTGAAGTGAAGACACTAGAAGACCAAGCAGACTACACTTGTTTTATTGCGATGGTCGAGACGCTCAACAACCGCCTCAACGAAAACGATCAATTCATCGAGAATGTCGGGTTGGTCATCGTCGACGAAGCGCATTACAATAGTTTTCGGAAAATTTTCCAGTTCTACGAAGACGCCAATATTCTCGGCGTCACCGCTACCCCACTGAGCAGCAACCGCAACCTTCCCCTCAAAGACCACTACAACAAACTTTTGGTCGGCGAATCCATTTCGAACTTGATCGGCGACGGCTATTTATCGGATGCAGAAACCTATTCTTACGATGTCAATTTGCACGGCCTCAAAATTGGCTCGAACGGCGATTTCACCGTGAGTTCTTCCGACCTACTCTATTCCAATTACTTCATGCAAGAAAAGCTCATTTTTGCCTATGAAGAAGTTGCTATTGGAGAGAAAACCCTCATTTTCAATGCCGGTATCGAAACCTCCCGACGCGTCGAAGAATCTTTCAAAAAACTCAAATACAACATTCGGCACCTCGACTCCACCTTTTCGGACAAAGACCGCAAAGACGTCATCAAATGGTTCAAAGAAACCCCTGACGCCATTCTCACCTCTGTCGGCATTCTCACCACAGGTTTTGACGAACCTTCCGTTCAGACCATCATCATCAACCGCGCTACGCGCTCCCTCACTTTATATCACCAAATGATTGGCCGCGGATCGCGCCGCATCCCCAATAAGTCTCAGTTCAAAATCATTGATTTAGGAAACAACGTGCGCCGTTTTGGCTATTGGCAAGACTACATCAATTGGCAAGACGCCTTTCGTTTCCCGGACCGCTTCTTAGAATCTCGTATTTCCGAACTCGAAGACATGGAATTCGAGGTGGAATACGAATATCCTAAAGGTTTTGACCAACACATCCACACCCATATTCTCGAAGAATTCTCCATCAAAGAGACGTATCTGGCCTGCATTGACCGCGGCGGCAAAGGCAAAGAAGCCATCGAGGCGTCCATAGAAAATCACTTTTCAGCGATTGCGACTTCTGCCCAAAACCTCGATCATGCGCTCGAACTTCAAAAACTTCTTCAAGACCACATCGAGCATCGCATCAAGCATTACACCAAATGCATTTCCAAATGCACCGAAAACTATTTCAAATACCTCCTCGAGACCTACAACCGCCAACTCAGCCAGAAAATCCGACTCAACATCGAAGATTGACCTTCTTTTTGTACATTTAGGCTATGAAAAAGCTGCTCCTTCTTTTTTTACTCCTTTGTGCGCAACACCAACAAGTTGCAGCCCAAACCAAAATCAAAGCCTATCTCGACACCAAGCAATTCTTTGCGCCGGCAATTGGCCCTTACTTAGAAATCTACATCGAATTCGCTGGCTACACCACCAAGTTTCTTCCCTGTGAGGGCGGTACCAAAGCCACCGTTGTTGTCGATTGCGTCATCGCCGACTCAACAGGCACCACCATCTTCAAAGATTTTTATGCCCTCGACTCCCCTATCTCAACAGACTCCACACAAAACAACTTCTTAGAAATCATTCGCGTACCGCTGCCTGTCGGTGCCTACACCCTCGCGATCCAACTTGAGGATGCGAATGCCCAAAAAAGCAGCATATCCGGCACCATTCCTTTTCTTATCCAAGATTTAAGCAGTCAGTTGGCTTTCTCTTCTATCGAGCTTGTCAACCTCGCTTTTAATAGCCAAGAACAATCGCGCTTTACGAAATCCAATTATTACATCATACCGCTGCTCTCCAATTATTTCAATAAGGAAATGAATAATTTACCTTATTATACAGAGCTTTACGGTGCAAAGGGCGCTGTGCAAATCGAGCGAAAAGTCGTTAATGCTGAAACCGGACAAGCATATCCGGCACTTGGCTACACCAAAACTTTTACATACGAGCAAGAGCCCGTTCTGGCCCTCATGCAAGAAATAGATCTAACTGACCTCACCACCGGCACCTACCAACTGCAACTGCAAGCCAAAGACCTCCAAACCGGTCAAATCTGCAATCAATCCTTTGATTTTGAGCGGTTCAATGACATCGAGGTCGCCTTCGACATCTCCTCAATGGTCCTCAACCCCGCTTTTCAGGAGTCCATCCCATCTGACAGCGTTTCCTATTATCTCGAGAGCCTCATCCCGATTGCCAAACCAGGCGAAATCAGAACCTTGATCGACATTCTCAAGAAAAATGACAGCACCCAAATGCGCCAACACCTCCAGGCATTTTGGTACCAAACAGCTGGTGCCAAAGCCTACGAACAATGGATCAAATACAAAAGCCAAGTGCAATCTGTTGAGCAACACTACGCCAACAATTACATGGAAGGTTTTGAAACCGATCGCGGTCGGGTTTACCTCAAATATGGTCAACCCAATTCTGTGGTTGTCAAGGAATCTTCTCCGAGCGAATATCCCTACGAAATCTGGACCTACGACAAAATTGGGATCTACAGCAATCGCCGCTTTGTGTTCTACAACCCTGACTTAGTCACCAACAACCACCGACTCCTGCATTCCGATATGGTTGGCGAACTCCGCAACCCAGCATGGCAGCAAATTCTCGTCAGACGCAATACCATCAACGGTACCGTAGATGACCCCAACATGATGAACGTCAAGCACTTCGGAGGAAATTCAAACGACTTCTTTCGCCAATATTGATGCCGATGCCCAATGCTATTGTCATCCTTAATTACAACGGTGTCCAACACCTCCAAACGTATTTACCCAGCGTTCTGGAATACAGCCCCAACTGGGACGTCGTCGTTGCCGACAACGCAAGCACCGATGACTCTCGCTCTTTTATCGAAAGCAATTTTCCTCAAATCAAAGTCATTCAACTCGAACAAAACTACGGTTTTGCGGGTGGCTACAACCGTGCTTTAGGTCAATTAAAAGACCATTACGAGCACTATTTTATTCTCAATAGCGACGTGCGCCTCACTGCCAATTGGGACGTGCCGCTGCTCGAATATTTGGCAAAAAACCCCGCTGCTGCGGTGGTTGGCCCCAAAGTACTTGCCGATCGCGCACCCCTTCAATTCGAACACGCTGGTGCCGCTGGTGGCTACCTCGACACCTTCTATTTTCCATTTTGCCGTGGCCGTATTTTTGAATCTTTAGAAGAAGACCTAGGGCAATACGACAGCCCACAAGAAGTGACCTGGGTATCTGGTGCTGCGCTGCTTATTCGCGCACATGATTTTCACGAAGCTGGAGGTTTCGACGCAGACTTTTTTGCTCACATGGAAGAAATAGACCTCTGTTTGCGCTTGGCGCGCTCGGGCAAAAAACTTTACTGCCTACCCCATTCCACGGTGTATCATTTAGGTGGCGGCACACTCAGTTACGATAATCCACACAAAGTTTTCCTCAACTTTCGAAATAGCCTCTGGACCATCGTCAAAAATCAAGAGCGCTTTTTATACGCACTCCTGTTTATTCGCATGGCCCTAGATGGCCTGGCTGCCCTACAATTTTTAGCAAAAGGCAAACCCCAACTCACTTGGCAAGTATTTCTGGCTCACATGGCTTTGTATCGCCATTTTGGCACCTTTTATAAAAAGCGCAAAGCGGCTCTTCACCAACCCTTCAGGTACCACGGCCTCATCATCTGGGACTACTTCGGCAAAGGGATTCGAAACTTCAGTGCACTCAACAAACGCAAATTTCATTCATGACAAAATTCATTATTGGGATTCTTACCCTTCTTCTTTCTTTACAAAGCCTAGCGCAAGTTCCTACGCTGCAGAAAGCCAGTGACAAAGCCCAAAATACTTTTGGCGCTACGAGAGAAATCCCCAAACAAAAAGAGTTCTTCTTGCCCACCATGCTCGTCAATCCTTTGATCGGTACCGGTGGCCACGGACACACCTTCCCCGGCGTATGTGCGCCATTTGGCATGATGCAACTCAGCCCCGATACCCGCTACGACGGCTGGGATGGCTGCGGTGGTTACCATTATTCAGATTCTATCATTTACGGCTTTAGCCATACCCATTTGAGTGGCACGGGTGTGCCAGATTACGGCGATTTATTAGTGGTGCCTCAGAGTGGAGAAGCCAAATGGAAAGGAAAGTTCGAAGATCCGGATGGCTACGGTGCGCGTTTCAGTCATCAGAATGAAGTAGCCCGTGTTGGTTTTTACGAAGTTTTGCTCGAAGATGAAAACATCCGTGTCAATTTATCGTGCACAGAAAGAGCAGGAATTCATCAGTACACCTTCCTCAATGCCAACGAGAAAAAATACATCCTCCTCGACCTCAATTACCGAGACAAACTCACCAAAGGAACATTCAACTTAATTGACAAGAATAATATCAATGGCTACCGTATTTCCGAGGCCTGGGCTAATCAACAACACTTCTACTTTCATCTAACAACATCTATCCCATACAGCAGTTACCAATTGATTGATCAAGACGGAACCCTAAAACTTTTACTTGAATTCCCCTTAGATACCAAAGAATTACTGATCAAAGTGGGCATGTCACATGTAGATGCCAAAGGTGCTCAAATGAACCTCGCTGCAGAAATTCCGCACTTTTCTATAGCTCAAGTGTACAATGACAACATCCGCAAATGGGAACAAGAATTGGGCAAAATCCAGCTCGGCTCTTCTGACAACACAACCCAAGCCATTTTTTATACTGCACTTTACCACACAATGGTAGCTCCTAACCTCATGAGCGACATCGACGGCCGCTACCGCGGACGCGATCAAAAAATCCATCAATTGGCTTCCTTGAACGACAAGCAATACACCGTTTTTTCTTTATGGGATACCTACCGCGCCAACCACCCGCTATTTACGATCATCGACCAAGAGCGCAGCGCGGCGTACATCCGTACTTTTCTCAGACAATTCGATGAAGGCGGCGACTTACCTGTTTGGGAGCTCGCTGCCTGCGAAACCGAATGTATGATCGGTTATCACAGCGTGAGCGTCATTGCAGATGCCTACCTCAAGGGAATCCGCGATTTTGATGCCGACAAAGCACTCAAAGCAATGGTGGCCACCTCCAAAATGAATGAATTTGGCAAAATCACTTATGCCACAAACGGCTTCATTAGCGCCTCAGATGAACCTGAGTCTGTTTCAAGAACCCTCGAATACGCCTACGACGATTTCTGTATTTCCGAGATGGCAAAGGCAATGGGCAAACAAGAACTATCCTTAGAATACGGCGTCAGAAGCTTTCATTTCATCAATCTCTACGACCCCAATACCAAATTCATGCGGGCGCGCCGCGGTGCCCAATGGTACGGCCCTTTTGACCCGTCGGAGGTCAATTTCAACTACACCGAGGCCAACTCTTGGCAGTATTCGTTGTATGCGCCTCATCAAATAGAATTGCTCACCGAACTGCTCGGCGGCAAAGATTCTTTAGAAGTTTGGCTAGACCGTCTTTTCACCACCGACATGAAACTCAGCGGCCGCGAGCAAGCAGACATTACTGGGCTTATCGGCCAATACGCCCACGGCAATGAGCCATCGCACCACATGGCTTACTTGTATAATTTCACCAACGCACCGCACAAAACGCAACTTTATGTCGACCGTATTCTGAGTGAAATGTACCATAACGCCCCAGACGGTCTTTCGGGCAATGAAGATTGCGGCCAAATGAGCGCATGGTATGTACTGAGCGCATTAGGTTTGTATCCGATTGCACCAGGCAAACCAGTGTATCAAATTGGACGTCCATTGGCCAACAATGCACAGATCAAATTAGAGAATGGCAAGAGCGTCTACATCAAATGCCAGGATCAATCCAAACAAAACACCTACATTAAAGAGGTAAGATGGAATGGGCAGAAACTCGAAAAAATGGAAATCAGCCATGCGCAACTCATGCAAGGTGGCGTCCTTTCTTTTATCATGGGACCAGAGCCGAATGCTCGAACTGCGGCTACAAACAATGTTCTTTTCGAACAAACCTCTGATGTCGCACCAGTTCCGTTTATCAAAACTGAACAACGTGTTTTTGAGGATTCACTACAGATCGAAATTGCAGTCGTAGAGCTGCCTCAACACCAAACCTCTAAAATTCATCGTATTTATTTTCAAATAGATGGTCAAAAATGGCAACTTTATCACCAACCGTTTTACATCCATCAAAATACAAACATTGCCATCAAGGCATCTTTCAATCGCACAGCAACCAGGGCCAAGTGTCAACTGATTTGGAGCCCAATTGTGAGCGCAAATTTCATTAAAAAAGACCCCAATATCCAACTGGAGCTCAAGAGCACCTATTCCAACCAATATGCTGCTTCGGGGAAAGATGCGCTCATCGATGGCTTGCGCGGCGGCAATGAATTCAGAACAGGTGACTACCAAGGGTATTACAACCAAGATGTGGTTGCTGTCGTGACTTTTCAGACACCAATAGCACTTTCTGAAGTAGGCTTCTCTTACATCCAAGACCACAAATCTTGGATCTTTGCGCCAAGCGCGTTCCAAGTTGAGGGAAGTATAGATGGTGTCCGTTATTTCGTGTTAGCAAAACAAGATCTTGCGCAAGCCAAACCAACAGACAAGAGTCCTTTAAGAAATGAAGTTTCACTTCAATTAGAAAGTGATAAACAAATCAAATACAAATACTTGCGCTATACTTTAAGCAATCCT
>JAJTGF010000102.1 GCA_021299335.1 Cryomorphaceae bacterium | reverse complement strand
GAATGCGCAGCTATATAGTCAGGCGGTTTTATCTTCTTTGCGTACTTATTCCCATACCTACGTCATCCTAGATACTAAAAACGGCATAGCTTACCTATCTCTAGGTTATCAAATAGGTAAAATCTACCCTTTTCGTAGTTTTTTGGCGAAAATCGCGCATCTTTGTGGGGCAAGACGCGTTTTTTGGCGTACCTCTTCTGCGCAAAAAGTGAAGCTTCGAATCTTTAATTCGTATTCTTATCAAATCTCTTAATACCTACACATGAAATTTACTTTTACCCTCCTTTTTACATTTGGCTTATTTCCAATATTTGCACAAGAAAATCCGGCGAGCAAAGAAATCAATGAAGCCATCAGAGAAATGGATGCGGGCAATTTGACCCAAAGCCGCGTTATTTTAGAAGAAGTACTTCAAAAAGATTCTACCAATTACGATGCCTGGTATGAATATGCTTATAGCTACTACATGCAAAAGGATTATGCGAAGGCGGTGCAAATCATGCAAACCCAAACAGATCATCCTGAAGCCACCGATCAGCTTTGGCAAATGATTGGCAATAGCCAAGACATCATGGGGAACTCTGAAGAAGCGCTGGCTACTTATGCCAAGGGATTAGAACGCTTCCCGCACAGTGGCAGGTTGTTTGTCGAGTCTGGGAATATCTTTTTGATCAAAGGAGAAACCGAAAAGGCGATTCCCTACTACGAAAAAGGGATACAAATGGACCCCGAATTTCCTTCCAATTATTACCGTTTAGCCCGCATTTATTGCAATTCACCCAACAATATTTGGGGATTGATTTACGGTGAGATCTTCATGAACCTGGAGCGCAATACCCAGCGCACCCGAGAAATGAGTGCTATTTTGTATGCAACTTACCAAAATGCTTTTCTATTTGGAAAAGACGGAGTCGGAACGAGTTTTGCACAAGACATGAGCCCATTTACGAAGGCCTTTGAATCTACCATGGCGAATGCTGCGGCGCAGTATCAACTCAGTCAGTTTCCGGTTCACCTTTTTGAGTTTTGGCAAAGTATAGACGACATGAATTTCTTTGAAGCATATAACTATTGGATTTTTAACCAAGCGCCAAACGACCAATTCGAGAAATGGCGCAAAGACAACGCCACTGACTTTGGATATTTTGTCAAGTGGTATAATCCCAATCCAATTGTCATTACAGAAAAGAATTATTTCTCGCGCAATAAATTGCTCAATTAAGTAGGTAAGGAACCCTTATGATTGTCGCTTCATTGGGCGTGTTTATCCTTAAAAAAGAAGTGGAAGGCCCAAAGGTAAGGCGGGTTCCATTTTGAATGGCTTCTCGCTCAGTTGAAAGTACTTTTCCGAGTAAATCTATAGCTTGAATTTCAAGGATTGATGAACTGTATACATCAATTTGCCCAGGGTTGATCCATTTCCATTGCATAGAACCCAGCTCAGAGAATCCAGCACCTGGATTATTGACTTCTATCAGGACTGTATCGGTATCGCAAAGCCCTTCGGCAATTAGCATGACTTGATACGTGCTGAGGTTGTATTCAAAACCAATGATCGGACCTGTTTCTATGGTCATGTCAGGGAAATACCAAGTAAAATTGGCATCTTGGTTGGCGCTTGCCGAAAAACTCAAAACACTCGCGCCAGGAATACTTGAGTAACTCGCATTCGCCTGCAGTGTGCTATCGCTATGGATGAGTTTCCAAGTTGAAAGGCTATCCAAGACAATGGAACTGGCCACTTGTTGTAAAATGCTTGCGGTATTTGGATCTATCCCCGGAAGATACGTACTCCCTAACGATGACTTATGAAACAAAGAAGTATAAAAAGTACAAGCTGCTAAATAGGAGCCTTCGATACTTGGATGTGAGCCGTCTTGCTGATACAAATTGATTGTTGGGTGGTTATCCCGGATGTATTTCCAGGCGACGCCAACCGGAGAAACCGCTGCGTCGGCAGAATCGGCAATGCGCAAATAGGCGTCGCGCAGGCGTGTGTTCATTTTGTCGAAGGTGTTGATAGAATCCCATTGTGGATCGCCGTTTTGACGGCCCCAGGTCATGAAATAATTGACCTGACTACAGGGTTGAATGGCTTTGGCGCTGTCTGCCAATTGCAGGGCATAAGGTAAAGTTTGGCTATTGACTTGCGCAAAAGGAAAGCTCGGTTCTTGACTCTGACCCTGTAAAATGATGTAATCCCATGGCTGTTCCGCCATTTTTTGATAGTTGACAGGGTTATTCGCGTGCATTTGAAAAGTTTGGCCTCCTGGCGTGTTGCTGTCATAAATCAGGACATCGAGCTGGTGGAAGGATAGCATAATGAAAAGCGCAAAAATTTTCATGGATCGATGATTTTTAAAGGATTGGACTGCAAACGAATGTCCTTGGAAGAACTTCCGATTTGTAAATAAAAAGTAGTGGGGAAAGCATCTGAGTCAGGCCCGGTTGGGATGCCTAACTCGGACAGCGGAATTTTATAGGAAATGAAACCCATTGTTTCGCCTTTTTTGAGCGCAACTTTTTTGGTGTCGATGAGGTATTGCACAGGCAAGGTTTCTTTGCTGTAGATGGGTTTGATGTAAAACTGAATGGCCTCGGCGCCGTCGAATGGCCCTATGTTTTGAACAAGGAAGGAAAATTCTAGGGTGTCTTTTCCATTCGGCAAGGAGAAAGTGTTTTGCTCTATTTTGAATTGGCTGTATTCAAACTTGGTATAGCTGAGCCCGTACCCAAAAGGGTAGAGGGGTTCTCCGCTGCCATTGACGTAGTCATCGCCGCGGCCAGTGGCTTCATGCCAATAACTCAAGGGCAGTTGGCCTTCGTGCTGGGGAATGGTAAAAGGAAGTTTCCCTGAAGGGTTTACTTTTCCACTCAAGATATTGGCAAGAGCCAGGCCGCCAGCTTCACCGCTATACCAGTTGTAAAGAATAGCTGAGGCGTCGTCTTGCCATTCTGACATGGTAACGGCGCTGCCCCCAACAATGACCACAACCACTGGTATACCACAGGCCTTGATTTCTTTGATGAGTGTGACTTGCGCTGGTGCCAAAGCTAAAGAAGAACGATCCTGAAATTCGCCTTCAGGGTAGTCTACAACAATGACTGCAACATCGCTGTCCAAAACCTTTTCTATCTCAAGATAAGTTTGGCTGTCTATACTACTCGGTTCCTCAACGAATAGTTTGATTCGCCCATTTCCTTGTGGTTCTCGGAATTCAATACGCAGTTGATACTGTTGACCTTCTTTGACGTCGATAGCTATTTTTCTTTCGTGAAATCCTTGTTTTTCCCATTGGTCTATGCGCAGGGTGTCGTTGAGGTACAAGCGAAAGCCATCGTTGCCAGCTAAACCGAGTTCGAGCTCCGTATTTTGCTTGCCAATCAATTGGGCTTCCCAACGCGCAGAGAAGAAACTATTCCCGGTTGTGCTGTCGGGTCCGTAGAGTGTCCAGTGGTGGTCAATTTGATGTTCAGTTCTATTTAAAACGGGTGTGCCTGATAGGGCAGGGTTATTGAAATAACTGGCCTTGAATCCGTTGGAAATCTCAAACCAACTATTTTTTGTTTCGAGTACCACTTTGTGAGTTTCCCAAGGTTTTTCTGGCAAGGCAAAATAGCTTACATTTTTGAGCCCAAAAGCCCCTTCCAAACCATCTTTGATACTCACATTACGATAACCTTTACCGCTGTAGCCACCGAGCCTTACTGCTGCTGCCGCTTCCCCTAAGAGTAATATTTTGCTGTCTTTGGCAAGCGGTAAAATAGCTTTCCCTTTTTCATTGGTTTCATTTTTCAATAGAACCATGGATTGTTCGGCACACTTTTGCGCAATGATGAAGCCGTCGTCGAGGAGTTTTGAAATTTCTTTTTCTTTGGGAAGTGCCAAGTAGGGCTGCTCAAATAGTCCAAGCTCAAACTTCACGCGCAAGACGCGGGCCACTGCTGAATCGATGCGGGCTTCTGCTAACTCCTTTCCGAGTAAACTGGGTTCAAATAATTGAAAATGGGCGCAATCGGTCTGAAAAATAACGTCTAGGCCTGCCGCGAGGGCATAATGACAAATCCTTTGAAGCCCCAATCATTTTTGAGTGTTTGTTGCAATAATTGACTAGAACTAGAAGCAGAAAAACCATTGATCGAGTTATAGGCGCTCATGACCGAGCGTGCTTTTCCTACGTGAAAAGCGGCTAGAAAAGGTCGGTACTGGCTCATGTACAGCGCGCGCTCACTCAGGCCAATGGGGTAGGAGTCGCGGCCGCCAGCACCCACGTTGGCGATAAAATGCTTGGGTGTACAGATGATGCCAGCGCTTTCTATTGGCAACACAAAGGCGACGCCCATTTGGCTGGCTAAGTAAGGGTCTTCGCCAAAGGTTTCTTCGGTACGGCCCCAACGTACATCTGTGGCCAAGTTGAGCACAGGGCTCAAGATTTGTCGTACGCCAATGAGGCGCGCTTCGCGCGCAATGTGCGCAGCCGCGCTGCTCACGAGCTGCGGGTCAAAAGTAGCCGCAAGGGCGATAGCTTGCGGAAAGCTCGTGGCCTGAGCGCGCACCAAACCATGCAAGCCTTCGTCAAAAAATATAATTGGTATACCGAGGCGCGTGTTTTCAACGAAATGTTTTTGAATGTCGTTGGCCCGCGCAATGAGTTCAAGGTTGGTGTTTGAACTCGAATA
Source organism: Cryomorphaceae bacterium (assembly GCA_021299335.1). Taxonomy (GTDB): domain Bacteria; phylum Bacteroidota; class Bacteroidia; order Flavobacteriales_D; family Crocinitomicaceae; genus UBA952. Next base: position 2,892 of record JAJTGF010000102.1, on the reverse strand, counting down.
GTTCAGGATTTGTTGATTGGGGTCCGAAAGTGCTGAGGCAAATAATTGGATACCAAAAATGCCGTCGGTAAAACGGCATTTAGTGGTGTCAAATTCGGATGGTACCATGAACAGCTGCCATGCTTTTTCTGCGGGTGTCATGCGGCTAAGAAGGTCGGCCACACGTGCATTGGTTGTTTGGGAGGGATCTTTATAAACTTGAGCCCAACTTCCAAAACAGCAACACAAAAAAAGCAGCAGTATTTTCATCGAGGACGAAGATACGGCAATCTTATAAGCCGTTGGCTGCCATGCGCAATTTCAGGTCGATAAACGCTTGCTCATAGGCCTCGCGTTGTTTTTTTTCGCGGTTGGAGATGTCCATGCGGCCCATTGTTTTGAGGATTTCATCTGCCGCAGCAGTATTGCGCAATGCAAAGTAAGCCTCGAGCAAATTGAAGTAGATGGCAACCGTGATGTCTTTGTCTATACGCGCTTTTTTGTTGTCGATATCAGACTCTTCGAGCGCTTTGTTCCAAATTGAGATGGCTTCATTGAGCTTCATGGCGCCTTGTGCTTCGTTTGTGCCGAGCATTTTAAAGCCGAGGTTTGCTGCATTGAATGCGTCAAGCAAGTCATTGTGCGACTCATTTTTAGATTTAACGAAATTGAGTTCGAAGGTTTCTTCTGTACGCTCGTAACCAATGCGGTCATTGACCATGTGATTGATCACTTTGAGGTTGTCTTGCAAGCATTTGTCTTCCATTTGCTTGAGCACTGCGCTGACATCCATTGAAGGTTGTGTTTTGGTGGCAGTACCTTTGTATAATTTGAATTCTGTGAACTCTGCTGGTGCCGCTGCATAAATTTCTTGATTGATCGCGTTGGTGACGCGGAAACTCATCGGGTGGCGGTAAGTGAACTCGATGTGGTAGTAAGTAACCTTTGTAGTCGTAGTGGCGCCATCTTTACGCGATACTTCGTCTTTTACTTCAGTCACAATTTTAGCTGGTGTAGCTTCAAAACCTTGTAAAGTGACGGTATAGTTAAGTGCATTTGCAGCACCTTTTTGCAAACCGTCGATAAAGAGATAGGTAGAAGCCAAAGAATTGTAGTCATAAGAAGTTTTCATGACGGGCATCGGGACCGTGCGGCGGTAAGGCTGCGCAACGTAGTCTTTGACTGGTTTGTTGTTCTCGTTGAGTACTTGTTTTTCGATGATTTTGGATGCGGTAGATTTTTCGTTCCAAGCTTTCATTTCGCGCTCAAATTTATCGTCGGCTGCTTTTTGCTTGTTGGGAAGGTCTGCCATATCGCGCTGGTAGTCGGCTTCAGCTTGTGCTTTGTCGGCTTCGTATTGCGCCATTAATTTTTGGTTTTCAGCTTCGTATGCTGCAGTAACTGTTGCGGTGTAAGCTGTAGGCTTTGGCTGCACAGGGTTGCTCGGAAGTTTAACGTAGGTGTAAGTGATTTGCTCTCCCTTGACAGATTGTGCGAAGGAATTGAAAGCTAGGGCCAAGGCCACAAATAAGGTAGATTTTTTCATTGATAAGATTTGTTCGGGCAAAGGACGTGAAAAACTCTCGGATAGTTGCTTTTCGACACGGCTTTATTGTCAAAATTTCATAACTTTCAAGAACTAAAACCTAAACTATGAAACTATTTGCCATTATTTTATCGCTATTTAGCCTGAGCTCATTACAGGCACAAACCGTCCTATTCGAAGAAGAATCAAATGTCATTTCATACATGGACGGCAAGTATTTTTATAATTCCGACAATGGCCTCACCATTTCTTATGGCTACATCTCTAGCTTCAATACCTACGGAATCAAGGTGAGCAACAAGGCGGGAAGCACCTTCTATTTTATCAATGTGAACATCGATACCTATGGTAGTTTTGCCGATTTATACGGCATGAGCCCGAGTGATGGCAGTAATTTCGGATTTCGGCTTTACCGCGGTAAACTCATTGTTGGTCGGGGAGAAGAAGGAGAAACCACTTTTTATCTGAAGTAAAGCGTGATTTTGTAAGAGCCCTCCTGAATGAGGGCTTTTTTTTTGTGAACCTTTTGCCTTGTGTTTTGTTTAATTTAAAAAACAAAACATGAAACAAAACGGTATCCAGGTAAACCACAATATGATTGACGTCCTGATCGACGAAATGGGCGATGAGCACGTGAGTACCTCCGTAGAAACTCCACTCAGACCCGATGCTTTTGCGCTCAGTGACGACGAAAAAATTGAACAAATTGCTGTACACTTCGGTCAAATCATGGACCTCCTTGGTTTGGATCGCTCAGACGACAGCCTCAGTGGTACGCCAAAGCGCGTTGCCAAAATGTATGTGAAAGAAATATTTAGCGGCCTCAACCCCGCCAACTTCCCAGACATCAAGCTCTTTGAAAACAAATATCAGTATAACCAAATGCTCGTTGAGAAGAACATTTTGTTTTACTCGAACTGCGAGCACCACTTTGTACCCATCATCGGTAAAGCACACGTAGCCTACATTTCTTCCGGAAAGGTGATTGGCTTGTCAAAAATCAATCGGGTTGTGCAGCATTTTGCACAGCGCCCGCAGGTACAAGAACGCCTCACCATGCAAATCACCAACGCACTCAAAGAAGTATTAGAAACAGATGACGTTGCAGTTGTTATTGACGCTACACACCTCTGTGTTTCGTCAAGAGGCGTAAAGGATGTCAACAGCAGCACGGTTACGGCGCACTATTGCGGTAAATTTGAAGAGGAGGCTACTAAGAACGAATTCTTGAAATACTTGGATTTATAAGATTGCCTACTTTTGAAGATGTCTTCACCATCACATTACATTCAAACACTGGGCCTCTTAGCACACCCCGAAGGCGGATATTACAAAGAAACCTATCGCTCTGAGCACACTTTAGAAGG
>JAJTGF010000035.1 GCA_021299335.1 Cryomorphaceae bacterium | reverse complement strand
AGGAAGTTCGATAGCCCCAATGTCCGGTGGGTTGTTGCGGGCTTGACCTAAAATATCTGTGAAAACAGTGGAGCTAATGCCATTGTTACTCAAGGAAGAATTGCTCGTAAAGCTAAAATCTCTTTCGCCCGGATTTACAAATAATGGCGCCATGTTCCAAAACAACTGGCCACCATAAAAAGTGTCTGTATAGGTGGTTTCCGATTTGAAAACGGAGTAATCAAAGTCGAAATTGAGTTGAACACCGGCCATTTGAATCGTATCCATGGCAATTTCTGTATCTAGATTGCCGTAGATCACACAATTCTTGAAAACGCCTTCTTCAATGCTCGAGACCAGCGTTTGGTTTTGCGCATAGTCGTTGTAATAATTACTGATCCCGACCGCAGGGTTGGTGGAGGCGCCATAGCCAAGGAGATTGCAGTGATTGAAATTAAAGTCTCCGCCTTGTAAAACCAACAGCGCGTGCGTGCCGTTTTGTGAAATCAGGCAGTTTTCAGCCTTCACCTTGGCTCCGGCAAAAATAAAAATGCCGTAGCGCGCTTGGTTGTAAATTTGGGTATTTTGTATTTGGAGCGTGTAGCTCGTATTGCTGGGGTCTTCGCTGAATAAGTGCACGCCGGAGGTGCCGTTTTTCAGAATAGCATAATTGATATTGCTCGGCAATGCTTCGTGCAGGTAGATGCCATAAAATTGGCCACTGACATCTTGGTAATCTTGTTCGAGGCGATCGCCTTGGAAGATGACTTCATTGCCTAATTGTCCTTCAATTTGCAAGGAGCCTTTATAGACATATAAAAGTGCATTTTTGTGCAGGTGCACTTTTGTGCCTGCAGGTATGGTCAAGGTTTTGGCGGAGTCTACAATTGCCGCTCCATAAACCACGTGTGGTTTGTCATTGGGCCAAATTCCTTCATTGAAGTCAAAAATTTGACTCTGAAAATTGGAATAATGAAAATAGGCATCTTGGCCCCAAGCGGCAAGTTTGACGTATTGGTCTTTGCCATTGGTCCGAAAGCGAACGGAATCTTCGATGATCAGTGGGTTGGTGGTGTTGTTGACCTGCAGCGTGACTTCCACAAAAACGAACAAAGAATCTTTGGCTTCGAGCAGTAGATCGGTGTGGAGTGCGCCCGGTGTGCCGTCTACATTAATTCTGTAGACAGAATTCTCGCCACCCATGAGTTCGATTTCCTCAATTTTTAAACTGCGCTGATCGGGGTTGTAGATCTTGAAAGATTTAGTGGTAGACCCTACTGTTGTGAAAACGGTGTCAAAAACAAGGGTGTCTGTCGAAAAAGTAAGGTTTGATTTAGACAGGAGCACTTGCTTATTGCATGAACTCAAGGTACCCCAAAAGAGCAAGCAGCAAGCGACGAGAAAACCAAATAAAATCCGCATCTGTTCAACAACGTACAAAGCTACAGATTATTGGCCCCTCAACCCAATTTTAAATAAAAATGTTCTTTGGCTTGTCCTGGTCTGGGGCTCAGTAGTCCAAAAAAGTAACAATCGGCGGTGAAATGGAATGTTTGGGCTGCATAAAGATTTTGCCAATAATGTTGGTTTGCTTTGGCGTGAGGCTCCAAAAGGATAAAAATAGATGCTGGATGAATGAATTGGTGTTGAATGACTTGTTCAAAGTTGGGTAATTGCTCGGGACCTATGATGCAAATGCATGGTTTTGAGCTCTTTTGATCAGGTAGCTCATACACGAATAGCTGATGTTCGGTAAGCGCTTGACTCAGCTTTGTCACAAATAGCCTTGTTTTTTTGGATTTGATTTGCTGTACAAAGGATCCTTTCTTTTGGGTTTTTATGCGGCCAACAACATCTACTAACCAATACGCAAAAGGGGAGTGGGTACCATGTCGGCCTTTGGCCTTCCATAGAAAAGCTGTATATTCGATGCAGCAAAACATGCGGCAAAATAACAAAAAAGAATGCAGACGCCACAAATGCCCAACGATCAGCTCAAACAACAACGTCATGCACTCATGGCTGGGCCACCCATATTGTCTATTGAAAAACCCTGTCGTTTAGGTGACGGCATTCTGTTGCTCTCTGAAGAAGAGCAAGAACGCCTGCGTACGATAGCTCGGACCAGCTTTATGGACGTGCAGTTTTTTATACCAGCCTCTGGTTCGGGTTCGCGCATGTTTTCTTTTTTGGAAGAATTCCTAGAACAACCTTCAGCCGAAGGCGCTCAGCAAGCAGAAAGATTTTTCAGTAAGCTGCCATCATTTTCTTTTTTCAGCAAACTTCCGTCATCACTGCAAAATGCCTATTTTGAAGGAACGCTTGCACTCCATGACTTGATCCGCTTTTTATTAGATCCCGATGGGCTCAATTTCGGACAAATCCCAAAAGGGCTCATTCCTTTTCATGTCCACGAACCCATAACGCTCAATGCTTTTCAAGAGCATCTCGCCCAAGGGGCGAATCTGACTATGGGAACCACAAAATACCATTTTACCATTCAGCAGGAATTTGAGCATGCTTTCATTCAAGCACAAAATGAGCTGAGTGCCCTGACCAACCAAATTTACGATCTTGACTTTTCGACACAAGATAAAAATACCGATGCGTTTGTTTTCGATGCGCAATTTGAAGTACTCATTGACGCCGACGGCAGCCCACTGCGCCGACCCGCTGGTCACGGCACCTTGCTACAAAATTTAGCTGCACTCAAAGCTCCTTATGTACTCGTGAAAAATATTGACAACGTGCAGCATTTTTCACAAAAGCAACAAAGTGTGGACAACTGGAGGTACCTGCTCGGATTGCAAATGGACATCAGGTCTCAGCTGAGCACTTTTCTAGCAGCGCGTGATTTCGAAGGTTTGATCCAATGGAATGCACAAATAGGGTTATTCGACCCGGAAAACCTAAGAGAGCTCAATGTCGATGCCTGGACAGAATTGTTAAACAGACCTTTGAGGGTTTGCGGCATGGTTCGCAATAATGGTCAGCCTGGTGGCGGCCCTTTTTGGTTGCAGTTGAATGGCCAAAATACCAAACAAATTGTCGAAAAAACTCAATTAGTTGGTCTTCCACAGATGAGCCAGCTCATGTTGCAAAGTGCTTATTTCAATCCTGTTTTGATGGTGCTGAGTCCCTGCGATTTAAATAACCAACCACACGATTTGACGCAATTTGCAGACCCTGAGAGCTATTTTGTTGTCGAAAAAACACAGCAAGGGAAAAAGGTGCAATTTGTAGAGCAGCCCGGATTGTGGAATGGCGCCATGGCTAAGTGGAATACTCTTTTTGTCGAGGTTCCGTCTGAAGTTTTTTCTCCTGTTAAAACGGTATTGGATTTACTAGAATTTGCGCATCTCGCAAACAAAGGTGCTTAGAATTGGTTACTTTTGTAACTCAAAAAATTCCTTATGGTTCCCGTTACTGTTTACAGCGAAATGACGCCCAATCCTTCCACCATGAAGTTTGTGGCCAACAAATATTTATTGCCTACCGGCGCTTCTGTTGAATTTGAAAACAAAGCAGCCGCAAAAGGTTACTCCCCTTTGGCAGAAGCCTTATTCGACTTCCCTTTTGTGAACAAAGTTTTTATTGCTGTCAATTTCGTAACCGTGGCCAAAACCGATAACGTTCCTTGGGATTTCATCACCATGGAACTCCGCGAATTTATCCGTGAATGGATCAGCTTTGGCAAAGAAGTATTGATTGCAATGCCGAATCAGGTAGTCATCGATACGCAAGAAAATGAAACTGTTGCTCAGTCGACCACTCAGAGCCCCGTACCCCCGTCATTCGAACCTTCCCCACTAGACGACGCGATCATCGATTTACTGGATCAATATGTAAGGCCAGCTGTTGCCAACGATGGTGGTGCAATCGATTTTCTTGGTTTCGAAGAAGGAAAAGTAACTGTTATGCTCAAAGGTTCTTGTGCTGGGTGCCCTTCTTCTACAGCGACGCTCAAAGGTGGAATTGAAAACTTACTCAAGCAACATTTGCCAGAGGTAAAAGAAGTTGTTGCCTTTAACACTTAATTTGCTTGCATATAGTGTTTATGTGCAAATTTTGCGTTATTTTTAGATGAACAACTTTTTAACCTTGTTGTTTCTCTATCAGACTCATGTCGCTCATTGCACCCACATACCAACTCAAAGACGCGCTCAAAACCTATTTTGGTTACGATCAATTCAAAGGCGCTCAGCAGCAAATCATCGAAAACGTACTAGCTGGAAGAAATACTTTTGTCTTAATGCCCACCGGCGGAGGCAAATCACTTTGTTACCAGCTGCCCTCCTTGATTTTACCCGGAACGTCCATTATCGTTTCGCCCTTGATTGCCCTCATGAAAAACCAAGTCGATGCCGTGCGTGGTTTCTCTCAGACGGGCCAGGTCGCGCATTTTCTCAATTCATCCCTGACAAAAGCCGAAATCGCACAAGTTAAAGCCGATGTACTGAGTGGCAACACTAAAATGCTTTATGTTGCACCTGAGTCGCTCACCAAGCAAGAAAACATCGATTTCTTGGCGGCTGTTCCCATATCGTTTTTTGCCATCGACGAAGCGCACTGTATTTCAGAATGGGGTCATGACTTCAGGCCAGAATACCGCCGCTTGCGCGAAATATTTGAAAAAATTTCATCGGTTCCTATTATTGCCCTCACCGCGACAGCTACCCCAAAGGTTCAGCACGACATCCAGAAAAATCTCAATATGCTGGATGCCGACGTATTCAAGTCCTCGTTCAATCGAGACAACCTCTATTACGAAATCAGGCCAAAGCGCGAAGTCGAAAAACAGATCATCCGCTACATCAAGCAGCACGAAGGCCAGAGTGGTATTATTTATTGCCTAAGTCGCAAGAAAGTCGAAGAAATCGCCGAATTGCTACAGGTCAATGGCATCAATGCGCTTCCGTATCATGCTGGCTTGGATGCGAGTTCACGTGCCCGTCATCAAGATGCCTTTTTGATGGAAGAAGTCGAGGTCATTGTCGCTACCATTGCTTTTGGTATGGGCATTGACAAACCAGACGTACGTTATGTCATCCACCACGACATCCCGAAATCCATCGAAAGTTATTACCAAGAAACGGGCAGAGCAGGTCGAGATGGGGGTATTGGTGAATGCATCGCTTTTTACAGCTACAAAGACATCGAAAAATTAGAGAAGTTTCTTCAAGGAAAGGCCCTCACGGAACAAGAAATCGGTCGTCAATTGCTCCACGAGATCGTCTCCTATGCCGAAACCTCTGTGTGTCGCCGCAAATTCATCTTACATTATTTTGGTGAAGAGTTCAGTCATCACAATTGCCACGAAAAGTGCGACAACTGCAAAAATCCGCAAGAGCGCATGGAGGGTGGTGTTTACCTCAATTACTTGCTTCAGGCAGTCATTGAACTCGATCAAACTCAAAAATCAAAGCATTATTGTGCATTTTTGTCGGGGCATCTCAACGCCGATATCAAAGCCTACAAACACGACCAACTCCCTCTGTTCGGAATTGGCAAAGACCACGACGAACATTTCTGGAATGCAGTCATACGCCAAGCGGTAGTTGCGGGCTTTCTCTACAAAGATGTCGAGACTTTCGGTACATTAAAGCTCACACCAAAAGGAACAGCATTCCTTGCCGAACCAGGAAGTTTCCAGTTGTTCAAGCAACACGATTTCTCGAATACCGACGACGACGACGTAATCTTGACCCAAAAGGGCGCTGCGTTTGACGAAGTGCTTTACGCGCAATTGCTCGAGCTGCGCAGAAAAGTAGCCAAACAAGAAGGTGTGCCGCCTTTTGTCGTTTTCCAGGAACCTAGTTTGCGCGATATGTGTTTACAGTATCCGATCAACTTCAATGAACTTACTGCCATTCAGGGTGTTGGTTCGGGGAAAGCACAGCGCTATGGTGCTGCCTTTATTGAGCATATTGCGGCCCATGTCGAAGCACATCAAATCGAGCGTCCTCAAGACTTCGTGGTCAAATCTTTGATCAATAAATCGGGCGCTAAAGTACAACTCATTCAAAATATTGACCGTAAACTTCCTTTGGAAGACATCGCTAAATCTCAAGGCAAAACCTTTGATGAGGTACTCTGGGAACTCGAAACCGTTGTCAATTCCGGTACCAAACTCAATATTGACTACTATTTATCTGAAGTGCTCGATGCCGATAACCAAGAAGAAATCATCGACTATTTTATGGGTGCCGATTCCGATGATTTACTCACTGCATATCACGAATTTGACGGTTTATATACCGAAGAAGAATTGAGATTGGTTCGGATTAAATTCTTATCTGAATACGCGAATTAAGCCTTTTTGTACAAAACCTTCCAAACTGAATTTTTGGTCACGCTATGGTAATTGCTTTTGGCCCTGAAGAAAATTCTTTTGGCTAATTTGAGACCATCTGGGCTTTCACTCAGCGCCTCGTATATAGGCAAAACAAATTTGCGCCGCCCCACTTTGAGCAAAAAGGCCTCGAGCGGCTCTTGAATTTTGAATATGTAGTCAGATTGCGCAGCCAAAACAAACCAATCGCACAAGATTTCACTATTCTGGGTCTGACTAAATTGAAACTGATGGTCGAGCGCCGTCAAGCGAGCAATTTTGGTCTTGGGGTCTAGTGCCCTGATGAATAACTGCCACTCTTGGATCAGGTAATCACTGTATCTGATGTTGATTTGCTGCTTGATTTTTTTGCGCTTCCCATTTTTGCGAACCCATTTGATCTTCACTTTTGGTTTAAATGGATTTTTACCTGCATTGAATTCATTGGCAAAACTTTTGATTTTATCCAATCTTGGAGCGGCAATTGCAACGCAATTTGGGGGTAAACCAGGCTCGTAAATCCATTCGCGGTAGTTGAAGTCTGCACCTGTTTTGGACAATAATTGTCTTTCCAAGAAGTCGATGAAGCGATCGGCGGTTATGGTCTGATACGCAAAGTGCGTGAAGTAGCGCTTTAAGAATAAATCCAGTTGTTTTCTACCAACAGTTTGTTCGAGTGTTCTAAAGAAAAAGGCGCCTTTCACATAAGCGATATCTGACATCGCGATGTCGGGGTCTCGGTTCACTAAATCGAGGTGGAGTTTGCTGTCTTGCAGGGCGCTGTCGGCAGCCATTTCTGCTAAGGTTTGCTGTAACTCACCAAATTCTACCTGAGCTAGGATATCTGCAATTTCTTTACCCCTCAGCGCTTCCATAATGCGCTGCTCAAAATATACGGTGGTGCCTTCATTGAGCCAGAGGTCAGACCACGAGTGGTTCGTGACTAAGTTACCTGACCATGAATGCGCCAATTCGTGAGCCACAACCGACACCAAGCTTTTGTCACCGGTAAGGAGAGTTGGATTGGCAAAAGTGAGCATGGGGTTTTCCATGCCACCGAAAGGAAAAGAATAGGGAAGTACCAAGACGTCGTAACGCCCCCATTGATAATTTCCATAGAGGTTTTCGGCCACCTTCATCATTTGTGGTAAATCTTCGAATTCCTCAACGCAAGCATCGAGCAATTCTTTTTCTGCATAAACACCGCAGTGTTGGCCCAAATCTTTGAAACCGATGTCGCCAACCGCTAAAGCGATCAAGTAACTCGGAATGGCTTTGCGCATTTCAAAATGATATTTCCCATCAGGAGCGAGGCTTGTTGGGTTTTCGGCGCTCATGAGGGCGAGCAAATCACTTGGAACCTGTACGTCTGCACTGTAAGTGATGCGGTTAGAAGGTGAATCTTGCAGCGGAATCCAGGTGCGCGTGAGAATAGCTTGTCCTTGGGTGTAAAGAAAAGGCTTTGTTTTGGAACTCGTTAAGTTGGTATCTAACCAATCGAGTGCAGCAGAACCTTCTGTGGTTTGATAATAAATATTGACATCAGTGGTTTTGGCATCGACATTGACCAACAAGGCTTGCCCGATGATGCTATCTTTGTCCATAGGGCCGATCGTAAAATCGGTTTCTTTTTCTGCGCCTTTTTTGCCGAGTGTGACTTTTTGAATGAGCAAGCCTTTGACATCGAAAATGGCGGTATCAGCACCCCGATTTTTCATTTGATGGCGTGCAATGCCATATATGGTTTGGGCTGCAAAATCAACTTCTAAATCGAGGTGCAGGTGTTGGGTGTGAATTTGCTCTAGGTTGGCGTAGCTGTGGTCGTCGTGCGGTCTTTGACTCAACTGCTCAGTTGCTGCTGGTGCTTTGCTAGGCGCGCCTGTACAAGACCAAATGAACAGCGGTAAGAAAAGAAGCAGTCGCATCAGGGAGCAGTTTGAAGGTGAATATAGCCAAATTTTTCTTGCGGACCAAGCACGCCGTAGGTATACAAGCCTGGGTTTTTGAAGTCAAATTCGAAGGCTTTTGGCACCAATAAGATGTTCTCATTGCTCCGTTCGTGACTTATTTGTCTTTGCATTTGCCCCGTTTGGAGGTTGATCTGAACCCAGGCCCCTACATTCCTATTTTTCGATAGACTAAAAGTTGCAACTTCGTTTAAGTCATTGATAAAAAGCCCGTTGGCATCGTAGTTTGCTTTGGTATCATTAAATATGAAGTTCAGAGTAGTGGCATCTGTAAAGCTGGCATAAGAGCTAAAGGGACCGTAGTCATTGACACTCACTTGAATTTTGGGAATGCGATTCTCCCAGCGCAATTGGCCGAGACTGTCAATACAAAAAGCGACGATATCGTTGTAATAGTAATAGTTAGTGGTCATTCTTTGACCTGTTTGGTTGTTGTAAGTGGTGTTGGTGTAGATGTAGAATTTCTCGATAGACCCTACAAAGCTGCCATCGGTCAGCGTAAAAATATCGCGGACTTCATAGCGAGAGAGCTGCGGGTCTAAGGCTTGGCGATCTAATTTCCTTTGAAGGCGCACTTGCTCACTGGGTGTGTGCTCACTGAGCATGATTTGCGGACTAAACGGAATAAAGCCGAGCGCTTTCACTGTATCTTTTTGGAGATCGACTTGCGCACTAAAAAAGCCATCTTGGGTGCCATTCCACTCATTGTTACTGTAAATGCCAAAGAGCGTAAGCTGATCAGCTTTTTGGGCATTGAGCACAAAATTGGAAATGCGTTTGCCTTCTAGTTCAAAGGTAAAATCAATTAAATTTCCGTTTTTTGGCTGATAAACATGTAGGTTTTTGAAGGACTTGCGCACTCGAATACCTTGGTTTTCTATGGCGCTTAGTTCAATGACCCCCACGAAAAATTCGCCGTTGTTGGTCAGGAAGTAATCTTCAATGGAACTCAGATTGGCGTCAAAGGGCAGGCTGTATTCTCCGCCATCTACACTTTGGAGCGCTTGGTTAAAAATTTGATAACCATAGGTGTCGACGCCATTGCGCTTGCCAGGTATTTGGTAATAGGCTACAAAAAATTCCCGATTTGGCGCTTGCAGTAAATTGAATTCGGGTACCGCATTTGGGCGCGTATCGGTATAACTCAGGATTTCGTTTTCACTAACGATATTCAATTCCGCATCGAGTACCTTGAGAAAGAGTTTCATTTCTTTTCCGTTGCGGTCTGCGATGAAAACACCATGTTGGTTGTTGAAGCGCAAGGTTTGCTGATAGTAGCCAAAACCTTCAGAAGTAACGGGCTTGATTTTCGTACTGGACGTTGGGGTGAGTGCTTCGTATTGTGTCAATGCAAAAGAACTACCTCCGAGTTGATTGGTCGCATGAAGGGTAGAAAATTGTTGTTGTTGATGAGCAAGAATATGCATGAGCGTACCAGAGCCCCGTTGAAGACTACCCCATTCCCAATTTAATTGTTGCCCATTCAATGTTGATTGGCAAAGCATAAAAAGGATCAAGAGGAGGCGCCAGAACATTAGGGAACAAGTTGGATCCCGACATAATTGGAGGGATTGATTTGCTTGAGCTCTGTTTTAATCTGATCAGGAACTTGAAGTTCGTCAATGAAAGCATGCACGCGCTCTTTGGTGACGCGTTCATTTTTACGGGTGAGTCCTTTAAGTGCTTCGTAGGGTTTTTCGTAACCTTCGCGGCGCAAAATGGTTTGAATGGCTTCGGCAACGACAGCCCAATTGTTGTCGAGGTCTTGGTCAAGTGCTTCTGTGTTGAGTAGTAATTTGCCAAGGCCTTTGAGTGTGGCGCCAAAAGCAATGATGCTGTGCGCGAGCGGCACGCCGACGACGCGCAAGACTGTAGAGTCTGTGAGGTCTCGTTGAAGGCGAGAAACTGGTAATTTGGCTGCCAAATGTTCAAACAAGGCATTGGCCAGACCGATATTACCCTCTGAATTTTCGAAATCGATGGGGTTTACTTTGTGTGGCATTGCCGACGAGCCGATTTCGCCCGCTTTGATTTGCTGCTTGAAGTAATCCATGGAGATGTAAGTCCACATGTCGCGGTCGAGGTCTAGTAAGATGTTGTTGATGCGTTTCATGCAATCAAACAAGGCCGCTAATTGGTCGTAGTGTTCAATTTGGGTGGTGGTTTGAGAGCGCTCTAAACCAAGTGTCTCATTGACAAAATGATTGCCAAAGGCAACCCAGTCAGTTTGGGGATATGCGACAAAATGCGCGTTGAAATTTCCTGTGGCTCCGCCGAACTTAGCAGGAAGTTTAAGTGCTTCTAGGGTTTTGATTTGTTTGTGAAGCCTCTCCGAGAAGACATGAATTTCCTTGCCTAAGCGAGTAGGTGAGGCAGGTTGGCCATGGGTGCGTGCGAGCATCGGGACCTCTTTCCATTCTTGGGCTAACTCGTCAAGTTTAGATACAACTTTCTTTAAATCAGGGAGATATACTGATTCAATTCCTTCTTTTAAGGAAAGCGGAATAGCGGTATTATTGATGTCTTGAGAGGTGAGGCCGAAATGGATGAATTCGAGGTAGCCCTCTAAACCCAAAGCTTTCATTCTTTCTTTGAGGAAGTATTCAACTGCCTTGACGTCGTGGTTGGTGGTTTGTTCAGTTTCTTTGATCCAGAGGGCGTCGGCTTGCGAAAAATTGGTGTAAATGGCCCTGAGTGCAGGGTATTGCCCTTTTGGAAAAGTGGATAGGTTTGAAATGCCGCTCTCTACAAGTGCAATCAGGTATTCGACCTCGACCAAAACGCGGTAGCGGATGAGTCCGAATTCTGAAAAATAGGCTTGAAGCGCTGCTGTTTTGGATTGGTAGCGACCATCTATTGGGGAGATCGCGGTAAGGGCGTTGAATTCCATGTCTTATCTAAAGCACAAAGATACAACAAGCGTAAAAAATAGAAAAACCTAAAAGCGATTTATCGTAATTTTGTAATATGCAAGTTTCACGGCGTTTTTACATCTTTCAATGGGTCGTTTTGATCCTTATTTTTCTAGTGGTTTTTGCCGGCAGTTTTGTGCGTATGTCGGGTAGCGGTATGGGTTGTCCGGACTGGCCCAAATGCTTTGGACAATGGGTGCCGCCAACCGAACTCACGGAATTACCTGCCAACTACCGCGAAGCTTACTTGCTCAAGCGCCAAAAAAAAGTAGAAAAGTTCTGTGCTTTTCTGCAAAAAATTGGTTTAGAAAATACGGCCAAAAAAATTAAAAATGACCCGAGCGTCTACATTGAAGAAGCCTTCAATGCGCGCAAAACCTGGACTGAATACATCAATCGCTTGGCGGGTTTTTTGGCGGGCAACGCCATGCTACTGAGTTTCGTTTGGCTTTTGCGTTACTATCGCAAAAGAAAATGGCTGATCCTCACTGCCCTCAACTTAGTCTTAATGGGCATTGAAGCCTGGTTTGGCTCCATTGTTGTCGCGACCAACCTCGTCCCTTGGACCATCACCATCCATCTCTTTTTGGCCTTAGTGATCATTGGAATCCAATTGTATTTATTGCACAACATCAGCGCTAAAGAGCGTCAAGGAGTACCTCAAAATGCTGCTTTCAAATGGCTGAGTTGGCTCATTTTGCTCATTACTTTTTACCAAATGTTTCTCGGTACGCAAGTGCGCGAAGCCATTGACGCGTTGGTCAAGCAAGGTTTCAGCCGCGCCGAATGGATCGAACAACTCGGCATGCCGTTTTTTATCCACCGCAGTTTCAGCTGGTTGGTTTTGATCTTATTGACTTACCTTTTCTGGAAAAACCGAAAAGATTGGCACTATTCGCGCATCAATGTTGCTTTTTATGTTCTTGCCGCAGAGCTTTTTACTGGCGTAGCATTGGCCTATGCCGATATGCCAGGCCTGGTGCAAACCGCACATCTTGTTTTTGCCACCATCTTACTTTCGGTTTTGCTTTTGATGCGTTTTGATGCGCAGGCTCATAAAAAAGAGCTGTTCTAGCGCCAGAATTGTCGGAGCGAACCTCTCAGTTCTGCAAAATAGAGGCCCGAAGGCAAGAAATCAACAGGGAAAACTTGCTTTGTTTTTCCAATGACCTCAAGCATAACAATGCGACCTTGTACATCCCGAATGTTAAGTTCTTCTCCAATAAGGCCCGGACTACATTCAATGACTAAAGCTGCATCTTGAAGGTTCATTGCTACATCAAATAGCTCTGATTCCAAGATTTGCGCCTCAGGGCTGTAGGCGATGCGCCAGGTTTCATTGAGTCTGTCGTTAGCAGAAATTCCTGTAGTCAAATGAAAGAAATCGTTCCCGACAAAACTCATGCAACCTTTGCGCGCACTGCTCGAGAATGGCAAAAGCTGCTCGATTTGAAGGGTATTTAAATTGATCTTTTCCAAACTACTCAGGACGTTGTCATTGACATTGACGCCCCCGAAAACAAAAAGCAAAGAATCAATTTGGGCACTCCCGAGATACATTCTAGTCCCAAAATTGAGTTGGGTACTTATATTGCTCCATTGGTCGGTTGTTGGATCGTAGCGCCAAGTGTCCGCATTCCAAGCGCTTTGGTTTTGGTCATTTGTTCTGCCGCAAGCAATGAATCCGAAGGAATTAAACGAAAAACTCAGGCCGCGCCAAATTCCTGCAAAGGGCAGGTTGCTGAGTTGCTCCCATTGTTGGGTGTCAAAATGAAAGCACCATACCTCATTGAGAATTCCGCTATCATTGCGTCCGCCTATCCAATATAAATCGGAGCTAATCAAAAAATGTTGCGCTCCGGCGCGGCCCGAACCAGGAAATTCGGGCATGGGCTCCCAAGTATCTGAAAGTGGCGCATAACGCCAAAATGATTTGAAAAAGTAACCGTTGCAGTTCTCCCCTCCCAAAATGTAGCCTTTATCCTCAAAACTGAAAGCGCTCGCGTATTGCCGCTCTTGCCAAATAGGTAGAGCTGCGGCTGTATTCCAAGTATTGTTATAGGAATCGTAAACAAAGAAGTCACCAGTGCAGGCAAAATCACTGCCGCGCCCCGTTCCACAAAAATGTAGGTTTCCGATGCTAAATTGAGCGCCGTCGTCGCGTGGGCTCCCAGGGAAGTTAGCCTGCTGCTCCCAGAATTGGCCCCGTGCCCAAAACGAAAGAAAGAGCAAAAGTGAAAAAGAAATTTTCATTTGCTGTTAACGCGACAATTCACATTTTAGTATCCTAAAAGGAGGGCGTGCCTGTGAATTTGTTGACAATTTAAAGCGATGAAAAGTTACACTACACCTTTGCCCAACTTTTTACGTTACCTTAGGTTGTGCATATTGCAACTATGAATCTTGAACCTGAACTTCAACTGCTACAAGCTGCGGCAGCGGGCGAGCGCCGTGCGCAACTTGCACTATATGAGTTGTGTTATCCGGTCTTGATTTCAGCTGCAAGACGCTATTACCACAACACCGATGAGCAAATGACCGTCGTCAATAATTCATTTGTAAAGGTCATTCAATATTTAAATAACTATGAAACGGGGCGCTTCTTAAGTTGGGTGAAGCGCATTATTTCCAACGAAATCATCGACGAATACCGCCGCAACAAGCGCTACAACGAGCTTTATCGCTTCGATGCTCCTGTTGAAGAGCGGGGCGCCCCCGACTTTCAGACCGATCAGATTTTTAGCCACGAACAACTACAAAGGATGTTATTGAGCCTCAGCGAACCTGCTCGTTTGGTTTTCAACCTTTTCGCAATTGAAGGCTACAGTCATAAAGAAATCGCCCAAATGTTGGGTGTCACAGAAGAAACCTCTAAATGGCACACCAAAATGGCGCGCAAAAAATTACGTGAATTAATCGAGAATATCCATGAATAATCCAGTCAAAGACCCGTTAGACGAACTCTTTTCGAGCCTCAATGACCTTGTCCAAGAGAGCCCGAGCCCAGCTTTTGTCCAAGACCTCGAGGCACGCCTAGATGCGCTCGAAAAAAAGCGCCGTAAGCCTTTGTTGATACCTATATTTTGTTTTTCTCCAATCATGCAGCAAACCAAGGGCAACAGCACGCCGAGAATAAGAACAATACCTCAGCTCAGGCCATGACCAAGAAACAAATGGATACCACTTCATTTGCATCAGAATTTTCATCTCTATTTCATCCTTCCACTTCTACTTCCTCATCCTCATCCTCCTCCTCATCATCATCATCATCATCTTCTTCTTCTTCATTTCTTTATTCATCTACCAATTTAATAGCTGCTCATCCCACCATATCATCAACATTGCTTTCTTCCTCCGTTTCATCCTCGAATGCAGCGCCTTCACCAGATAAAACTCGCGTGCAGGAGGAAACCTATATCATCAACCCCATTTTACTTTCGGACGATCATGAAAAAGACTGTGTCTTGATCGTAGATCAACCAACGCCCGTTTTGCCAAAAGAGGTAGCACCAGCCAAAAAAAGCGTCCAACACCAGCTTGGCTTGCAATTTGGTGTGAGTGGCATTGTTTCGAGTTTTGATTTGCCTGCCAGTCATCCGCTACTCACCGATGACCAAATGAAGTTGTTCAGAGAGACCAGAGAGCTAGGTGAACGCAACACCAGTAGTTGGGACTTCAATTTACGATATGGCATGTCTATCAACAATTGGCAACTGCAAACCGGTTTACATTATTTTGAGTGGGGTGAACAACTGCAATACGATGTCATTTCCGTGGAAGGTACAAACCGCTATCGTTATTTAAGTGTGCCACTTCTTTTGGGTTATTCTTTCGATTTTGGAAAGTTCCAAGTGATTCCCTTTACAGGTTTGGCATACGGCAAATGCCTTACGGCAAACGGGAATTATATTGAACCTCAAGTCAATGGTGTTACATTGGTTACCGCTAAGAATTTTGCCGTTACTTTTATCGGGCAATTAGAACTTCAGTACGTACTTAATTCAAAATTGGTATTTACATGTACGCCTGTCTATCGCCGTTCGCTTGGGCCGCTCATCGATCAGCAGTTGATCGTCAATAGCTATCAATCTTTGGGCTTGCAAACAGGATTTTTATACCGCTTTTAAATTCTTAGTGTATAAAATACACTAAGTCATATTATTTGCTACATTTACGCTCTAAACCGACGTAACTATGCCAGCAGTAATCAAAGGCCTAGGTAGCTACTTGCCGACCCTTCGCATGACCAATCAAGACTTCATTGCACATCGCTTCTATAAAGATATCGATCAGCCTTTTGAAGACAGCAATGAAATCATCATTGAAAAATTCAAGGAAATTACAGGAATTCAGGAGCGTCGGTATGCGCAAAAAGAACAG
>JAJTGF010000034.1 GCA_021299335.1 Cryomorphaceae bacterium | reverse complement strand
TGGCCCGTGATTCCATTGTAGTAGGAACTATTCCGATCAGCGTAAGTTTAGGTCCTGATGTCGCACATTGTATTGGCGATTCAAGTACACTGCAAGCCACAACTTCATTTGCATCTTATCAGTGGTCTACGGGAGCAACCACGCCTTCCATTTCTGTTCAAAATCCAGGGCAATATTTACTTCAAGTAACCAATTCTCAAGGTTGTACTGCGCAAGATAGCATAGTGGTTTCTCTGTTCTCGTTGGACACGAGCTCGAGTACCATGAATTTGTGTGTAGGTTCTACTTATAATTTTTACGGCCAAGTGCTCTCGGCGGCAGGAACCTATCAAACTACCCTGAGCAATGTAAATGGTTGTGACTCTTTGGTCTATCTCTCTGTCTTGATGGAGGCCGACACAACGCTGCTCTCCATGACGATCTGTGCAGATTCAATTATGTCATTTAATGGATTGAGTATTAGTAATCCTGGTGCTTATACCGTGCATTTAACCAATCAAAATGGCTGCGACTCCATGGTTGTGTTATCGCTCTCGGAGTGGCCCTTGCCAATCGTTAGTGTTTCAGATACCTTTGTTTGCGCTGGTACTTGTGTCGATGTGATTCCTTCTGGGGCGCTCAACTACACTTGGGATGTCGCACAAAACCCTTCGGGCAGCATTAGTGTTTGCCCCACACAAACAACTGTATATACGGTAGTGGGCACTGATGCCAACGGTTGTCAGTCAATTCCTGTACAAGCAACTGTTCAAATTGATCCTATACCCAATCCTAATTTTTACATCGATCCTGATCAAGTAGAAATCGACAATCCAACCATTACCATTTACAATACCACTATTGGTAATTTACAGCATCTTTGGCTCGTTAACGGCACCAGTTTTGAAAATACGGCTTCTAGTTTTAATTATACCTTGCCATTTTCAGAGGGCACTTACACCATTCAGCTCGTGAGCTCTACAGATTTAGGTTGCACCGATTCACTAACCTTGACCGCAACGGTCATGAACAACATTGCCGTATACGTCCCCAATGCTTTTACACCTGATGAAAATCAATACAATACTGTTTTCTATCCAGTTTTTTCAACAGGATTTTCTCCTATTAATTTTGAGTTTTCTGTTTTCAATCGTTGGGGTGAAGAGATATTTTACAGTCGGAACCCAGCGGCATACTGGGATGGCGCCATGGCCGATGGTACAGATTGCCCAGACGGTACCTACAATTACCTGATCCGCTACCAAGAAAGTGCTGAATCAGAACCGATCACGGTGCTTGGCTTTGTGCACCTCATGAGGTAAAAAAAAATCCTGCCGAAGCAGGATTTTAATCAGTTGACATTTTTAATATTCGTCTTCGTTGAAGAGGAAATCTTCGCGAGAAGGATAATCGGGCCAAATTTCTTCGATACTTTCATACATATCGCCTTCGTCTTCGAGGTCTTGTAAGTTTTCTACAACTTCTAGAGGTGCGCCTGTTCGAATCGCGAAATCGATGAGTTCTTCTTTGGTGGCAGGCCACGGTGCGTCTTCAAGGTAGGAGGCAAGTTCCAGTGTCCAGTACATGTGTCAATTATTTAGGTTATTTTTTGGCAAAAGTAATTTTTATTTCCAAAAATCCAAGTACCAATCTAAAAAACTCGATAAAATTAATGTCGCGGTGTCCAGGTATGTTCGTTCACACCCTTGTCGTGACTCAATTTCCTGGCCAAAACAAATAGATAATCACTCAAGCGATTCAAGTAGGTAAGGACTAAAGCTTCTACTCCCTCGAGTTCGTCGAGTGTAACGGTCATTCTTTCGGCTCTTCTGCAAATGCAACGCGCCACATGGGCATGGGCACTCGTTGGGTGGCCACCGGGCAAAATAAAGGCAGTCAGCGCTGGAAGTGTGTCGTCCATGACATCCATCCAGTGTTCGAGTTTGGCAACGTCTTCTTCGGTAAGGTCAGGTAGTTGCATCTTTGATTTTTCTGGGTCTGCAGCGAAGTGAGAGCCAATTGTAAAAAGGCGGTCTTGGATTTCTTGAAGTTGCGCTACATAGCGGGGGTCAATATCTAGTGTGCTGAGAAGACCGATATACGAATTGAGTTCGTCTACGGTGCCGTATGCTTCAATGCGCACATCGCCTTTTGATACGCGCGTTCCGCCGATCAAGCCCGTGCTGCCTTGATCTCCTTTTTTAGTGTAAATTTTCATAGTGGCTATTTAAGCGATGTTCGCAATCAGTGCTTCTTGTTCTTTTGCTGAATATCTCGTGGATAGTAAGGTATACATGACTTGCTCAACGATGCTATCGGGGCAAGATGCTCCGGAGGTAAGTACTATTCGGATTTTTGTTTTGGAGGGCATGAAATCCGCAGTTTGCTTCATTTCTTTGTGGTGGTAATTGAAATGTTGAATGTGAGTACCGCTGATTTCCGTCGCATCTTTGATGTAATAGGTTGGGAATTTTTGCTCAAGTAATTCTACCAAATGACTAGTGTTGGAGCTATTGTATCCGCCTACCACAACGGCTAGGTCGGCATCTTGTTCGAGTAAGCCCAGGGTGGCGGATTGGTTGTCATTGGTGGCGTAACAAAGCGTATCTCGGGTGTCTGCCATATGGTTTTTAATGGCATCTTCGCCGTGCAATTGAATGTAGCAATTGCGCAAATAGTCCGTAATGGCTTGTGTTTCGCTTGCAAGCATGGTGGTTTGATTGACCACGCCAATTTTTGTCAAATGAACGGTTGGGTCAAAACCTACACTTGTTTTGCCATCAAAGAAAGCCATGAGTTCTTTGGCAGATTTTTGCCCTAAGATATAAGCGCCCAGCAATTCTGCCTCTTGCATGTCTTTGACAATCAGTGCGGGGCTATTGGCCACCGCATGCGAAAAAGTAGCGCGTGTTTCTTCGTGGTCGTGTTTGCCGTGAATGATAATGGTGTGTTGGGTTTCGCTGAGTTTTTCTGAACGATTCCAAACTTTTTCCACGAAAGGACAAGTAGTGTTGTAGGTTTGGATATCAATGCCCAATGCTTGGAGTTTTTGCTCGATTTCTAAGGTGGTACCAAAGGCTGGAATGAGCACGACATCATTGGGTGTTAGGGTTTCAAATGCAATGAGTTGCTTCCCGTTGGTATCCTGTAAAAATTGAATCCCGTTGCTCGTGAGGTCTGCATTGACAGCTGGGTTGTGGATCATTTGACTCAGCAAAAAGATGCGTTTTCCAGGATTTTCTTGTAGTGCTTTGTAGCTGCGTTCAATGGCGTTTTCTACGCCGTAACAAAACCCGAAGTGTCTGGCAATGAGAAAAGTAAAGTCGCCAATTTGAAGTGAAGTCGGGGTGAAATCTTTTTTGCGAGGATCTTCGATCTTGCGCTGCGCTTTGATTTTACTGAGCAACGGTGACCGATAGAACGTAGGGACTTCAAATTGTTTCATAACCTAATAACACTTATGTACATCCATTGTTTTGCCGCCTAGTCCTTGAGTTTGCCGGGGTATTGTTCGAGTGCTACTCTGAGGCATTCGACTGCAGCTTTGAGGTGTGTTTGATCGAGCACATAAGCAATGCGTGCTTCTTGCAGTCCCGCACCTGGCGTGGCATAAAAGCCATTGGCAGGTGCCATCATGACGGTTTGCCCTTCAAATGAAAATTCCTCGAGCAACCATTGACAAAAATGCTCAGCGTTTTCTACAGGAAATTTGGCTACACAATAAAAAGCGCCACTTGGTTTGGGGCAAAATACACCGGGAATGCTATTGAGACCATCTACCATGATATTTCGGCGCGCTACATATTCTGCGACAACCTCTTCAAAATAGCTTTGTGGAGTGTCTAGTGCTGCTTCAGCGGCAATTTGATCTACAGTTGGAGGGGAGAGGCGCGCCTGTCCAAATTTGAGCGCGGCCTGCATGAATTCTTTATTTTTAGAAATAAGAGCACCAATTCGAGCGCCACACATCGAATACCGTTTGGAAACAGAGTCGATCATCACGACATTTTGCTCAATGCCAGTCAGATTCATGGTTGAAAATGGTTTGGCGCCATCGTAGCAAAATTCTCGGTAGACTTCATCTGCAAATAAGAAGAGATCGTGTTTTTGGACGATGTCACGGAGTTGTTCTAGTTCTTCTTTAGCGTATAAATAGCCCGTTGGGTTGCCCGGATTGCAAATAATAATTGCTTTGGTTTTGGCAGTGATTTTCGCCTCGATTTGGGCAACTGGCGGCAGTGCAAAGCCGTTTTCGATGTGAGAGGTGACGGGAACAACCTTGAGCCCTGCCATCACTGCGAAACCGTTATAGTTGGCATAGAAAGGTTCGGGAATAATCACTTCATCGCCTGGGTTGCAAGCGGTCATGAGTCCAAAAATGAGGGCTTCTGAACCTCCTGTAGTAATGATGATATCTTCAGTGAGCACAGGAATGCCTTGTTTTTGATAGCTCAAAGCTAGTTTTTGGCGATAAGATTCAAAGCCCGCTGAATGGCTATATTCCAATACTTTGTGGTCTAATTGATGGATCGCATTAAGCGCAGCATCAGGGGTGGCGATATCGGGCTGTCCGATGTTCAGATGGTATACGGTTTTTCCCGCTTTTTTGGCGGCTTCTGCATACGGAACCAATTTGCGAATTGGCGATGCAGGCATTTCGATGGCTTTTAAAGCTAATGAAGGCATGTCTGTTGTTTTGGTCTCCAAAAATAATCAATCTTTTTTTTGTGGATTTTTTTATTTCGTTGCAAAAATTCTATATATTCGCTGAACTAATCCGTAACAATCGCCTATAGATCAAATTTACTTTTAACCGCCGAAACTATTTTCAGCACTTAAGTGTAAATCATGATCTTGTCCCAGTCCAGCGATTCTCAGCTCATTCAGTCTTATGTTGCCGGTAACGAAGAAGCCTTCGCTATTTTACTGCAGCGTCACCAAGAAGCTATCTTTAAGTTCATTTACAATAAGGTAAAAGAAGCAGATTTAGCCAATGACCTCTTTCAGGAAGCCTTTGTGAAAGTGATTCAAAAACTCAAACTGGGTGCTTACCAAGAAGAAGGAAAGTTCTTGCCTTGGGTACTGCGCATTGCCCACAACCTCGTGATAGACCACTTCAGAAAACAAGCCAAACACCGCATGATATCTGAGCGTCATTCTTGGTCAGAAGATTACAATATTTTTCACCGTATTGCCAGTGAAGATGCCAATTTTGTGCAAAGCACAACTGCCGAAGAAATTGCCGAACAACTTCATATTTTGATGTCGCACTTGCCAGAAAGTCAGCGCCAAATGATCTACATGCGCTTGTTCGAAGAGCGTTCTTTCAAAGAAATTTCGGAATCTGAAGGGGTGAGCATCAATACAGCGCTCGGCAGAATGCGTTATGCTTTGCTCAATTTGCGCAAAATGATCGACGAACACGCGCTTACCATGGAGCTTTCTTAGTCCAATTCAAATTTGCTGTGTATCTTTGTAGTACACGTTTTGAATTATGTTTGAGAATCTAACCGATAAGTTTGAAAGAGCCTTTAAAGTCCTCAAAGGACAGGGTCAAATCACCGAAATTAATGTAGCTGAAACCCTCAAAGAAGTGCGTCGTGCACTACTAGACGCCGACGTAAGTTTCAATACAGCCAAGCAGTTTACCAATACCGTCAAAGAAAAAGCCCTTGGACGCGACGTTTTAAACGCCGTATCGCCAGGGCAGCTCATGATCAAAATCTGCCACGAAGAGCTCATAGAGCTGATGGGTGGCAATGAAGTAGAAATCAATCTCAAAGGAGCCCCAGCCATCATTCTCATGTCCGGTTTGCAGGGTTCTGGTAAAACCACCTTCACTGGAAAGCTCGGTTCGTATTTGCAAAACAAAAAAGGCAAAAAAGTTTTGCTGGTGGCCTGCGATGTCTACCGCCCTGCGGCCATAGACCAATTGCACGTGCTCGGCGAGCAACTTTCCATAGATGTTTACTCCAATAAAGAAGAGAAAAATCCGATTGCAATTGCACAAGCAGCAATTGCTCACGCCAAAAGCAATGGCTTTAATGTCGTTTTAGTCGATACGGCTGGTCGTTTGGCGGTCGATACCCAAATGATGGACGAAATTGCGGGGCTCAAGCAAGCGTTGCAGCCTTCCGAAACCCTCTTTGTGGTCGACTCCATGACTGGACAAGACGCCGTCAATACCGCCAAGGCTTTCAATGAGCGCATAGACTTCGATGGGGTAGTGCTCACCAAATTAGATGGCGATACCCGCGGTGGTGCTGCGCTTTCGATCAAGGCAGTGGTCAATAAGCCCATTAAGTTTGTCGGTACCGGCGAAAAAATGGATGCCCTCGATATCTTCTATCCGAAGCGAATGGCAGACCGCATCTTAGGAATGGGCGATGTCGTTTCATTGGTAGAGCGCGCTCAAGAACAATTCAACGAAGAAGAAGCGCGTCGTTTGCAAAAGAAAATCATGAAAGATCAGTTCGATCTCAATGATTTCTTGGCACAGCTCCAGCAGATTAAAAAAATGGGCAACGTCAAAGACCTCATGGGCATGATCCCAGGTATGGGCAAAGCCATGAAAGACGTCGATATCCCAGACGACGCCTTCAAAGGTATCGAAGCCATTATCTTATCCATGACTCCAAAAGAGCGCGCCAACCCTGCACTGCTCAATCCGTCGCGCAAAAATCGCATTGCCAAAGGTAGCGGAACCAACATTCAAGAAATCAATAAGTTACTCAAGCAATTCGAAGACATGCGCAAAATGATGAAACTCATGAGCAATCCGCGCAACATGATGGGCATGATGAGTAAACTCAAAGGAATGGGCGGTATGCCTGGTATGTAACATGGAGAGCCAACATCCATCGGATTGGTATACACCCAAGCCCGTACTTGAAAAAGTAAAAGTCCAAAGTAACTGGGGCCTGACGCTTTTTTCAGTTTTGGTTTTTGCACTCAGTTTTCTCTATATTTTTTCGGACGAACTCGACTTTGTTTTCTATCTGATCTTAGTCCTTTTCTTACACGAAATGGGGCACTACCTCCTCATGAAACAATTCAATTACGAAGGATTGCGCATGCTTTTTATTCCGCTGATGGGTGCTTTTGTCCAAGGCAGCAAAAAACAATATTCCCAAAAAGAGAGTTTTTTGGTCATTGCTGCGGGTCCTTTTCCTGGCGTATTCTTTGGGCTCATCGTCTTATTTTTGGCCCAGCGCTACCAACAAGTCTGGTTGTTAGAGCTCAGTTTTTTGTTTTTGTTTTTGAATGTGCTCAATTTACTGCCCATAGATCCGCTAGATGGTGGTCAGCTCTTTAAGTTGTTTGTGCGTCAAAAACGCGATCTCTTTTTATTGGTATTTGCGCTTTTGTCGTCACTTTTGATGATTACCGTTGGTTATTTGATCGATAGCTGGATCCTACTTGCTTTTGGTTTTTTGATGTCATTTAAGGTGCGCAGTTTTCAGCGCAATTACCACCTCAGACAAGAGCTAGATCGTCAGGGCCTGGACTACGAACTCAACTATGACGACCTCAGCGACCAACATTACCATGCGCTCAAACAAGTGGTGCTCGATCAAAACCCAAAGCTTCGTCAGTTAGAAAACCTTCATGGCGAGGCGAGCAAAGAAATACAAGAAGTGATTGCAAGTCATGTCAATGCTGTCCTTTCTGTACCGATAGAGCGCGACGCGAGTCGGCGTTT
Source organism: Cryomorphaceae bacterium (assembly GCA_021299335.1). GTDB lineage: Bacteria > Bacteroidota > Bacteroidia > Flavobacteriales_D > Crocinitomicaceae > UBA952. The sequence continues at coordinate 6,717 of JAJTGF010000034.1, read as the reverse complement.
CAAAATACTCCTCGTGTGTCTTTGGTTACTTTTGGTACTCTTACCCGTCTTCTTACTGATTGGTCCATTTTTTGATTTTACCTGGTACTTTGAAACACTTTAAGCATATTGTTTGGGTTTGCTTTTTTGTACTGAGCTACGCAAGTAGCTGGGCACAATGCGAGCAGGTATTGGTAAGTGGCAAAATCACCGACACCATGCGCATGCAGAACTTCTACAACCTTATGGTAGTCAATAAAACCACGGGAAGGGGCGTATTTGGGCAGCCCAATGGTCATTTTTCGGTTTACGCCAACACAGGCGACCTCATTGCGCTCTCGACTAAAGGATACCCGGTGTACCAATTTGTAGTAAAGCCCGATGAAAACTGCCAAACAAAAGTGTTGGCTTATGTTGAGCGCTTGCCGCAAGAAGTGCCCGATGTAGTGGTTCGGCCGCTCAAAACACTCGAGCAAATCAAAGAAGAGCGCGAAAATTTAGCGCTCCGCGAAACTCGGGTTGTAACTGGAGTAAATGTGCTCCAAAGTCCGATTACAGCTTTATACCAAGCCTTTTCCAAAAAAGAACAAAACAAGCGTTGGATAGCCGAACAAGAGTTCAAAGACGACCAGCGCCGCATTGTACAAGAATTACTGAGGTTGTATGTCGCCTTTGACATCATCGATTTATCGGAGGAGGAATTCGATGCTTTCATCACTTTTCTCAATATCGACGAGCAGTTTATCAAAACCGCCACTGAAATGGAGCTCATCCTCTTTATCAAGGATAAATACGATCATTTCAAAAGCATCAAATAAAAGATGCAATTATAGCTTTAATTATTTTGTTGTAAGCGCTTCTATTTCAGCCATGATACGCAAAGCTAAATCGTTGGCAGCTGCCTCATCTTTAGACTCCGCATAAATGCGAATGATGGGCTCGGTGTTGCTTTTGCGCAAATGCACCCATTCTTTGTCGATGTAAATCTTGACGCCGTCGGTGGTATCTACCTCGTTGCCTTCATATTTCTTTGCCATCTGGATTAAGATGTTGTCTACATCTGTAGTGGGCGAAAGGTCAATTTTGTTTTTGGAAATGACGTAGTTGGGGTAGCTCGCTCTGAGTGCAGTAAGACTGCATTTTTGGTGTGCCAAATGACTTAAGAACAAGGCAATGCCAACCAATGAGTCGCGGCCATAGTGGAGTTCGGGGTAAATGATGCCTCCGTTGCCTTCACCGCCAATGACGGCGCCAATTTCTTTCATCTTGACCACTACATTCACTTCGCCGACAGCTGCGGCTTCATAACGCAGTGCACGTGCTTCTGTGATGTCGCGCAGTGCACGGGTAGAGGAGAGGTTCGAGACCGTTGGGCCAGGGGTGTGGGTCAGGACGTAATCTGCAACGGCGACCAAAGTATATTCTTCGCCGAACATGCTGCCATCTTCGCAAACGAGCGCCAGGCGGTCTACATCGGGGTCTACTGTGATGCCGAGGTGGGCATTTTCTTTGACAACAAGAGCCGATAATTCTGTGAGGTGTTCGGGTAAGGGCTCGGGGTTGTGCGGGAAGTGGCCTGTGGGTTCGCAGTAGAGTTCAGTGACCTCATTTACGCCTAGTGCGCGCAACAAAGCAGGCACGAAAGTTCCACCGGTAGAATTGACGGCATCTACGACAACTTTGAAATTGGCTGCGGCAATAGCTGCTCTGTCTACTAAGGGGAGATCTAAAATGGCTTGAATATGTTTTTCAAGATAGGTATCGTTGGGTGTGATGCTGCCGAGGTCATCTACTTCGGCAAAAGAGAAGGCTTCGTCAGCGGCAATTTGGAGTAAAGCCTCGCCTTCGGCCCCTGAAATAAATTCGCCTTTTGCATTGAGCAATTTGAGCGCGTTCCATTGCTTGGGGTTGTGGCTGGCAGTGAGGATAATACCACCCTGGGCGTTTTCTAAGGGCACCGCTACTTCAACTGTTGGTGTTGTTGACAAACCGAGGTCGATGATGTCAATACCTAAGCCAACAAGCGTTTGTTGTACAAGTGCGGCAATCATAGGTCCGGAAATGCGCGCATCGCGTCCAATGACCACTTTTAAGCGTTGGCCAGGATATTGCTGTTGAAGCCATGTTCCATATGCAGCAGCAAATTTGACGGCATCAATAGGCGTCAGGCCTTGGTCTACAGCGCCGCCGATGGTGCCGCGAATTCCCGAAATTGACTTAATGAGTGTCATGATAATTTGTTTTGAAGCATTTGTAATACGGCGACCATTGCCTCGGTTCCTTTGTTGCCGTGTTTGCCGCCTGCACGGTCGAGTGATTGTTGTTCGGTGTTGTCGGTGAGCAAGCAGAAACCAACAGGTTTATCGTATTTGAGCATGACATCCATGAGGCCATGTGTGGCGCCACTGCAAACAAAATCAAAATGACGGGTTTCGCCTTGAATGACTACGCCGATAGCGAGAACGCCATCGATGTCGTGTTTTTGACAAAGTTGTTGGGCACCTAAAGGCAATTCAAAGGCACCTGGTACCTCTAGAATGGTTCTGTTAGCTGTATTGTGCCCAATGGCATTAAGTGCGCTTTCTGCGCCTTCTAATAAGCGATTGGTGATGTGCCCGTTCCAAGCGGAAACAACAATGCCGATTCGAAAATCGGCACAGTTACTGAATGTTGTTGGATCAAAAGCAGAGAGGTTTTTACCTGCTGTAGCCATGAGAAATGTTATTTAGTTGCGCATCGAGCGATGTAGCGGTCGATGGTTTTGGTACTTGCGTAGTTCGGGTAGTCGTCTTTGATGCGTTGGTAATGTGCTGCGGCATCCGATTTTTTATTGAGTTTTTTCTCGCACACCAGACCTGCCTTGAAGAGGTACATAGGTGTGGTGAATTCGTTATCTTCGCGCTCAGCAGCTTCTAGGTAAAGTTCAAGCGCATCGTTGTATTTTTTCATTTGGCTGTAGCAGTCGCCTTGAAGGCCAATGCTCATGGTAGAAACATAGGTATCTTCTAAATTGACGCCTTCGAGCATTTTGAGTGCTGCTGTGAATTTGCCTTTTTCCATATATTGGGTGGCCAACAAATATTGCGCGATTTCACCGCCTGTTTTACCGTCGTTGTTTTTGACAAATGGTTCGAGTAAGCGAATGGCTTGGTCGGTAGAATCTTTGGTGACATAATTGAGCGCAACCCACCATCCGTCGTTAGACTTTTCGTTGGCAGGGCCCCAGATAAACTGACGGTAAGAGAAATAGAGAACGGTTACACCAATGATGCCTGCTACGATATACGTACCAAATTTGAATTTTTTATTGGTGTTGAATCTGTTTTTAAGGTCTTCGAAGCTGAATTGCTCTGTCATATTCCATTTTTTTGAAACGCAAATATAAATCATTTTAGCGAATGAATTGCGTATTTTTGCGCTATGTTTCTACGTCGTTTCTTTCCTTTTTTTCTCACTGTCTTTATTTTATCCGTTTTTTCGGGTCGAATTTTTGCCCAAAATACGGTTAGCATTACCGGTAAGGTTTTGACCATAGAACAAAGTAAGCCCCTTGAGTATGTTGCTGTCAAGCTTTATTCGCTCCCAGATTCTGCCTTTGTAAAAGGCGCATTTACCAATCGGGATGGCAAATTTGAAGTAGTCACCAATCCAGGTAAATACTTTCTCAAATTAACAGAAGCGCTTTATGAAGATGAAATGACGGAGCCTTTCGATATCAAGGCAACGCAAACCAATTTGCACTTAGGGACTTTGCGCATGCAGCTCACCAAAACGCAAAACGTTCAAGACGTCGTGGTCAAAGGGCAAAAAGAAGTCATGGAAACGGGTATCGATAAAAAAGTCTACAACGTTGCCGAAGACCTCAATGTCAATGGCGGTACAGCCAATGACATCCTCAATCGCTTGCCATCGGTTGAGGTGGATCAAGACGGAGGAGTTTTGCTGCGCGGGCAGGGGAGTGTCACCATTCTTATCGATGGTCGTCCGAGCTCTATGAGCGGTGGCAATGGCAAAACACTGCTCGATGCATTGCCAGCCAATTCTATTGAGCGCGTCGAGATTGTCACCAACCCTTCGGCTAAATATGACCCCGACGGCACATCTGGAATCATTAATATCGTCCTGAAAAAGAACAAACTCTTGGGCTTCAACGGGATGGTGTCTACCAATCTGGCTTCTGGTGACCTCACAGGAGGCAATGTTGGCGAAGGAAGCATGTCCTTGAGCTACCGCAATGGCAATGTCAATGTTTTTGGCACTTACAATGCCCGATACCTTGAAGGTTATCGCAACAACTATAACGACATCCGTCAAGAGCTTAGTACTGGTGTGTTTCTTTTGGATCAAAACCGCACCGGGACAGACCTCGATGCAGGTCAAACATTCAGGGTGGGCACCGATATCAATCTCAATCCGCGCAACACCATCGGTTTTGTTGCAACGGGTTCACTAACCCGTCGCGACCGCACCGGCGACTTATGGAATGCACAACTCAACGAAGCTGGACAAATCACCAATCTATGGGAGCGCAGCTCCTATGACCCCACAGACCGTCAGAACCTCGATCTCAACATCAACTACAAACACGATTTCAAAAAGGAACGCGGCAATCTTATTTTAGATGTCAATCAGTCTTTAGGTACTGAAAATATAGAAGGATACTACATCAATACGTACTACAATCCAGATAGCACGCTATCGAACATCCCTGTACTAGACCAACGGTTATTCAATACCGACAAAAATAACATCACCACAGCGCAGGCAGATCTCACATATTTATTTCCGAAATTGGGTTTGCGCACCGAAGCCGGTCTAAAAGCCATTTTGCGCGATCAATTGGTCGATACCTATTCAGAAACACTTGATTCCCTTGGTAATGCTTACCAAGAAGATACACTCGCTAATTTTCTTTACGGCTATAAAGAACAAATCTACAGTGCCTATGGGGTGGTTGGTAAGCAAATCAAACGCTTCAAGTTGCAAGCTGGTCTGCGCGCCGAACAAGCCTATCAGATTCCCAATCTGATCTCCGATAGCATTCGCATAGTCAATGATTATTTCAATTTCTTTCCATCTGCTCATGTACGCTATGAACTGAAGCCAAAGTCAGAATTGAGCCTGAGCTATTCGCGTCGCATCAAAAGAGCTTCTGCCAATGAACTCAATCCGTTTACAAATTACTCAGATCCTTTTAATTTGCAGCGAGGAAATCCCAATTTGAGCCCAGAGTATATCCACTCCTTCGATTTGGCCTATTCTTTGGAAAAAAAGAAATTCACACTTTCCAGCGCCTTGTTTTACAGACAGTCTAACGGCGTCATTTCTCGCTTCAAGGAATTTTATCCTGACAATACCAGCGCAGTTACTTACTTGAATATTGCGCAAACCAATGCGCTCGGAGCAGAGCTCATCCTGATGTTCAAGCCCTCTGCTGCTTTTCGCAGCACGGTTTCGTACAATGGTAATTATACTTGGTATTTTGCCAACCAACCTGCTATCCCTAATCGCCAAGGTTTCAATCACAATGTCAAGTGGAATACCTCTTATGAATTTTGGAAAAAAACAGCAACATTGCAGCTTAGTGTTAACTATAATGGACCACGTGTAACCGTTCAAGGAATTGCGCAACGAAGAGGCCCTGTCGATTTAGCCTTTGAGAAAAAACTAGCCAACGGCAACTGGACGCTCGGTACGCGCGTCACCGATATTTTCAATCGCCAGGGTTTTTATTTCATCGTGGATAGGCCAGGAGTATATCAGACCAGTGAATTCAAGTGGCTTACGCGCCGTATTTACGTCTCAGTTAGCTATAAATTCGGCAAGTTAGAAATCTCTAATAAAGCGAAACAAGGAACGGGTTCAGATGGTGGCGGAGAGCTTTAAGCGCGCTTCAATTTGTGCCAAACCGCTTTATTCCATGAAATAAATTGCTGTAGTAATGGAGGTGTTGTTTCCTCTTGCAAGTCTTGTAGCGAAAGCACACCCTTGTTTGCAAGGTCATTCAATAAAACAAGTAGTTGTTGCGGGTCAAACTGCTTTGATAACAAGATATCCTGAGTGGGTAAGTTGGCGGCAGACCAATACTCGAAGAATCCTTCTTGTTGCGCTTGCCAAAAGTTCAATAGATCTATTAAGAGGCTGGGGGAATGCCCGTTGTAAATCAGCAAAGCAACCTGACTCCTGTATTGTTGTTGCCAATTGAATTGCGCCACCATAGAAAGTGCACTTGTGTTTTTTTGAGCATTCTTGTCAAAGTTAGAAGGCATGAGATCTATCGGGAAAGGATGAGCCAGTGCAAGACTCGCCGTTGATAAACGCGTTAATTCTTTTACCCATTTAGGGTACAGCAGCACTTGATCAAGTTGTCGGTAAATTTTTTGTTTGAGCTCAAAAAACACGAACTCTAATTGCTCATCTAAAGGTTCTTCTTGCTTGAAATTATATAAGGAAAGGGCTTCCTCAGGACTCATTTTTGCAGGTTTTTACGCATGCGTAAATTGAGGAGCTCAACAATGAGCGCGTAGACCAATGCAAAATAGATGTAGCCTTTTTGGAGGTGCTCGCCGAATCCTTCGGCAATGAGCATGACGCCAATTGCGACCAAGAAAGACAATGCAATCATTTTAATAGTAGGGCGTTCATTGATGAATTTGCTGATGGGGCCCGAAAAGAGCATCATCACCACCATCGAAATAAGAACAGATAATACAATGATCACCAATGGATTGCCGTGGG
>JAJTGF010000033.1 GCA_021299335.1 Cryomorphaceae bacterium | reverse complement strand
GATGTCGGTTTCGGCATTTTGTAAAAGCGCGCTGAGGCCGCGGCCCAAGGCAGGTTGTTTTTTTGCGTTAGAGCTCATGGTCTATCTCAATGATTTTATCGTCGTTTCCGATTTTGGTGAGGTCGTTTTTTTGCAATAATTCGCGTGCAAAATTGAGGTAATTGATGGCGCCTTTCGAGGAAGCATCGTGCATCACAACTGTATTGCCGTGGCTTGAAGCTTCGCTGAGTGTGGTGTTGCGGTGAATAACGGTGTCAAAAACCAATTCTTGAAAATGCGTTTTGACTTCGTCTACCACTTGGTTGGCCAGGCGCAGACGGGTGTCGTACATGGTGAGGATCATGCCTTCGATTTCGAGTGCAGGATTCAGGCGTCCTTGGACGATTTTAATGGTATTGAGCAACTTACTGAGGCCCTCTAGCGCGAAATATTCGCACTGCACGGGAATCATGACGGCGTCTGCGGCCACAAGCGCATTGACGGTAATGAGGCCAAGTGATGGCGAGCAATCGATCAAAATGAAATCGTAGTCGTCTTTGATTTGCGCTAAGGCAGATTTGAGTAGGTATTCGCGGTTGGGCATGTTGATCATTTCGAGCTCGGCTCCGACGAGGTCAACATGTGAGGGAAGTATAAATAAATTGGGGTTGCTGGTTTCGAGGATCGCTTCTTGGGCAGGTCGGTCATTGACCAAGCAGTCGTAGATGTTTTTGACGGATTTAGGGTCAAAACCGGTACCTGAAGTGGCATTTGCCTGAGGGTCAGCATCGACAATTAGTGTCTTGTATTCGAGCACACCAAGGCAACCACCTAAATTAATGGCTGTTGTTGTTTTCCCGACGCCGCCTTTTTGATTGGCAATGGCAATGATTTTACCCATAATGCTTCTATTGAAATATAAAATTACAAGTTGTTGGGCATAATTTCGAGTCCACCAAAAGGAACTTATTAACCATTTTTGCGCACTCACTGTCAATATCATTCATATACAGTTTGTTAGCGAGTACGATGTCCAGTGTTTTTTTCATTAATTTTACCACAATGAATGCAACGAGGTACTTTTCTATCGGAAGTGAGGCGCAAAACGACCTGCAACTCCCTGATGCTACTTGCGCCCCATTTCATTTGATTTTGTACCGCGACCCCAGTCAGCAGATTTTAGTGGCCAATCGAATGGCTCATGCTGTATATGAGCTTAATGGCCAATCCTGTTCCAAAACCATGACGCTACACGCTGGCGACACCCTATCCATTGGTGCGCAAACCGTTGACTGGATGCGCATTTTTGGGATCACTGAAGCAGAAATTTCGCTCCAAGAGGCACAAGCCGAAAATGCTGCTCAAGAAAACAAAGGCTTGCGTATGCAATTGATTTTCATTTACCTTGCGGTAGCATTGGTGCTTTTTTTGATCGCTTTTTACATTTAAGCCTTAAAAAAATCCATTGCGCTGTATACGGAATCAGAAATAATTCGTAATATTGCACCCCCGTTCAGTTGAATTGGGCTAAATTTTCAGAGATGAACGTCATTAAACAAATCGAGCAGGAGCTTATCGCTAAGAATGAATTACCAGCTTTCGGAGCAGGTGATACCATCATCGTTTCATACCGTATCGTAGAGGGTAACAAGGAACGTATCCAACAATTCCAAGGTGTTGTCTTACAACGTCGTGGTGCGGGTGCAACCGAAACTTTCACGATTCGCAAAATGTCAGGTAACATCGGCGTAGAGCGTATCATTCCCGTCAACTCACCATTTATCGATAGCATCACCATCGTGAAGCGTGGTGCTGTTCGCAGAGCACGTATTTTCTACTTCCGTGAGCGCACTGGTAAATCAGCACGTATCCGCGAGAAAAAGAACTTTGCAAAATAAGATACTGCAAACTACATATTCAAAGGAGCTTCGGCTCCTTTTTTTGTGCCCTGAATTTTCTTGTTTGAAGCTTCGGCTACTGAATAGACAGAATTTCGAATTCTGTTCTGCGATTAAGTGCCCGATTTGCTGCGGAGTCGTTTTCGACGCGCGGCTGAGTTTCGCCATAGCCCCTGAACTGCATGCGCTCTGCTGCCACGCCCAATTGCTCGAGATAAGCAGCCACTGCTTTGGCACGCTGTTCGGAGAGCGCCAAATTGCGCGCCGCATCACCAACATCATCGGTATGCCCATTGATTTGGATGCGCAAGCCTTGCTGCTGCTTCAGGTAGTTGGCAAATCCTTGTAGTAAAAATTGGGCGTCCGGACTCAAAAGTGCTGCATCAGTTTCGAATACAATTGCTTCAATGGCATAGGCAGATCCCTCTTGCAAGGAATCGATCTGCAGCGGTGCGATCTCTATTTTAGCGGGGTTGTTCTGCAGCGCTTCTTTATCGATGAGCTGAGCCTGGAAGCTAAAGTTTTCTTTAGAGGCTTCGATGCTGATTTTCTGTTCGACTTGAACCGCAATGGCGTAACTGCCGTCTTCTTGGCTCTCTACCGTTTGTTCTAAGCCAGGTTGTTCTTGATAGCGTACCTTGATTTGAGCATTTGCAATCCCAGAACCGCTTACATCTTGCAGCTTACCTGTTAAAATGCGTGTTTCTTTTGGCCGAGCAGCAGCGTGGAGCTCAAAACTGAAAATGTCCCAATTTTCAGCTTGTTGACTCGAGAAGTAAGCCTGCTTGCCATCTGTCGAAACGAAGAGGCCAAGTTCATCTGCCTCCGTATTGATTGGGTAGCCAATGTTCTGTATCGGGCCCCAGCCATCTTTCTCTTTGCGCATCATGAAAATATCTAGCCCGCCCATTCCGGGTCGCTGTCTGCTGCTCTGTGAGACAAAATAGAAGGTTTCTCCATCTTGATGAAAAAATGGGCTTTTGTCTTTTCCCGGGGTATTCACTAAGCTAAATGGTTGTGCGGGTCCCCAAGTACCATCTGCTTGTTTTTCACTGTAATAAATGTCGTTGTCTTGACTCCCCTTTCTCAAGGAGGTAAAATAAAGGATTTTGCCGTCTGCAGAAAGCGAAGGCTGCGCTTCCCAACCGTCTTTGGTATTGATGTTAGGGCCTAAATTAAGGAGTGCTGTCCATTCATACTGATCGCTCGTTCCTTTTTTGAGTTGGTATCGGCTGCTGTATAAATCGCAATTGAGGTAATCCTTATTGTAGACCTTTTCTGCTTTACAAGCGCACAAAATGAGTTCGCGGTTGTCTGCAGAAAGACTCGCCGAACCGTAATTTGAAAATTGTCCGTCGTTAAATGGTTTGGGGAGTGGATTGCCTACGTTAAAATCTAGATTGGCTTTGTTTTCGGCAACAGTAAATTCTTCTTGTAAATAGCCGGATACATCTCCGAGGTTGGTTTTGTCTGCTTTTCGGGTAAAAAAGAGCAGGCTGTTGTCTGGGCTCAACATGGGAAAATACTCATCTTGGGTGGTGCTGGGCCCACTAACGCGTCTTACATTAAAGGGTACAGGATTATTTTGTGCGTCGATCGGAAAGCGCAACTCTTTATAAATGGGTAAGATCTCTGCTTTGAGTTTGGCGTAATTTTCAGCTTGTTCTCCCGGATACAAAGAATCAAAATTCATGAAGGTTTCGAGGTAGCTCAGGGCCGCTTTTTTTTCGCTGAAACTATAAAGCAGACGTGCACTGTAGTAATAGGCATCGCTGTGAAAGCTGGGGCATTTTTGAATGCTCGCCTGATAAAAAACGAGTGCTTTTTGCAGGAGTTTTTCAGCTTCGTTGCGGTTCTGCTGCATGATGCTCATCCCTTGCTGGTAATGAATTCGGCCCAAATAAAAGTAGGCTTGTACGTTGTCTGGATACTTGCTCACTACTGCAGCAAATCCTTGGACGAAGCCCTCAAAATTTGTTGCGTTGTTTGCTTCTTCTAAGGCCTTATTTATTTTTTTGTCGGTGGTTGTGCAGTTACCCGTTTGCCCAAAGACATTTGGCGCGGCGCAAAGCAAATAGATTAAACAAAGGAATGTAACGATTTTCATCACCTGGGTTTAACGAACTTGGGCTAAAAAGTTACATTTTTTGAAGGGTTTCTAAACAAAAAGAACAGTCTAATTCTGAGAAATTCAAATGCGTAACCATTCTGATCATACCCGGACCAAAAGCCATACATAAAATGCCTTTGTTTTTCAATGTTTCAATCATGGGGTCTCGTTGGGCGGGGTCTTTGAGGGTCGCCACGACAATATTGGTCTGAACGGGCAATACACTTTCAATCAAAGTACAGTTTTGTAGTGCCTCTCCTAAGAGAAGTGCGTGCATGTGGTCTTCTGTGAGTCGTTCAACGTTGTTTTTGAGCGCATATAATCCTCCTGCAGCAATGATACCTGCTTGGCGCATGCCACCACCAAAAACCTTTCTGACGCGACGGGCTTTTTCGATAAATGCAGCGCTGCCAAGAAGTAAAGAACCAACAGGAGCGCCGAGCCCTTTGGATAAACACACCGAAATGCTATCGTAAAAAGCGCCGTAGGCTGCTGCTTCCATTCGATTAATGGCGAGTGCATTAAAAACGCGAGCGCCATCGAGGTGCAGGGGTAAGTTCAATTCTTTGCACAGCGCACTGATTTTTGCCAGTTCAGTGGTGTCGTAAACCGCACCACCACCTCTATTGGCTGTATCTTCTAATGACACAAGTTGCGTGAGTGGGAAATGTACGTCGTGCGATGGATTGATCCATTTGGCAATGTCGTCAGCTGTGAGCCTCCCGCGATCGCCGGGCAAAAGCCGTACCGACGCGCCCGAATTTTTGGCAATGCCACCGCCTTCATATTTGTAGATATGGCTTTCTTCGTGACAAATAACTTCTCCGCCAGGTTGTACGTGAACGTTGATTGCTATTTGGTTGGTTTGTGTGCCAGAACTGCAAAAGAGTGCAGCTTCTTTGCCAAAAAGCTGAGCGCCGTATGCTTCAAGTGCAAGAACGGTAGGGTCCTCCTTGAAAACGTCGTCGCCAACAGCAGCATTTGCCATGGCGTGGCGCATCTGCTCACTTGGTTGGGTAACGGTATCGCTGCGTAAATCAATCATATTCTTACTTTTGACAAAAATACAATTTCACATGGATGTTTTGATTCTTTTTGCTTTCCTAGTAGTTGTCACTCCTTTTTTGGGTGCACTCCTTACCTTTTTCACCGGTTTTGGACTCAATACCATCTTAGTTCCTGTATTTATGTTTTTTTGGGATGCGCCATTGGCGGTGTTAATGGCGGGTATTGTGCATCTCTGCAATAATATCTTGAAGGTAGCGCTTACAGCGAGGTCCATCAATTGGAACTTATTTCGAAATTTTGGGTTGCCAGCCATTCTATTTGCCTTTTTAGGCGCCGTCTTGTTGAATAAAGTCAATGAACTGACTGCTTTAAAGTTGACCCCCATTTTTGGCGCTATCCTGATGTGCTTTGCTTGCTTAGAGTTTTTCAAATGGAAACTGCCCATCGAAGGCCCTTGGGCCATGCGCTTTGGAGGAGTGTTGAGCGGTTTTTTCGGCGGGTTTTCCGGACACCAAGGCGCGTTAAGGGCCTTATTTCTATCGAAACTCAAAATAGAACCCCTCGTTTTTGTGGCCACCACCGCCATCATTTCACTGCTCGTTGACCTCACTAGAGTGAGTATTTATTTTACAGGGTCTTGGTTTACGAATTACTATCCTACTGAGGTTATGTTTTTTTGTGTGCCGTCTGCTTTAGCAGGCACCTTGGTAGGTAGAAAGTACATTCAAAAGATCAATCATGACAAGATGTCGATCATCGTTGGGGTCGCCTTGTTTGCCATGGGTTTAGCAATGCTACTCGGTTTACTTACTCCTGTTCATTAGTTTTCGGAAACAACTGTTTTTTAACGCCGTATTCATCGACGACGAATTCTTCTACCTTTTCTCCTTTGTTGGTATAGGTACAGCTGTAATTGAGTTTGCCGTCGGCATAGAAAGTCTGATGAAGCCCTACAGGAAGATCAGCCGCATATTTTTCGGTGCTCAGTACTTTTCCAAGTTCGTCGTAACTTACAAAAACGCCATTTTTTTTGCCGTCCTTCCAGTTTTCTGTGCGCGCAATCTTGCCGCTGTCAAAATAATAATTCCAGGTGCCGTTTTTCTTGCCTGCTTTGAAGCTCAGTTCACTTTCTTTGAGCCCTGCAGCGTTGTATGTAATTTGAGCGCCTTCAGCGAGCCCGTCTTTGTAGGTGCTGATTTTCCTTATTTTCCCGTTGGAGAAATAGGTGCGTTGTACGCCATCGAGTTTGCCATTACTGTAATGCTTGTACATCAGCGTATCTGGAAGGGCTTTGGCATTGAATTGTATGGATGGCCCGTGCAGCTGGCCGTTGTGATACCAGATTTCATACTGGACGCGGTTACTGGAGTCATAAAAGATATAAGTGGGGCCGTCTTGAAGACCAATTTGATAGCTTTGAATAGATTGCAGGCAACCACTTCTGTAATAGGAAGTGTCCACACCTTGCCTTTTGCCCTCTACAAAATTGAGTTTTTCTTCGATGCTCATGGAAGGGTAGCAACTCACACAAGTACCCGTGTATGGCGTTGCGTAATCCTTGCGCAGTAGATAGATATTGTTTTGTTCATCAAATGCCACGCTCTCGTGACAAAATTTAATTGTATTGATGGGACATTTTTGCCTCGTTGCCTGGCAAGGCTCGGGTATTTGAGCGGCGAGTTTTGCCGACAGCGCACCAAAGAAAAAGAAGACAAGGAGCAAAAAGTGATGCACAGGGCTTATTTTTGGGGTAAGAGCTGCAATGATGCACGCATTTTTTCGGGAATTTCTATAGTGGTTTGTAGCTTTGAGTTGAATCCGACGAGGGTGCTGCTGCCACTTGTTCTGAGTTCTCCTTTGACGTACAATTCATAGCTCAGTGTGAAACTCTTTTGGCCGATTTTGTTACAGAAAATATGTATCTCAGGTTGATCTTGTAAAAATACGGGCAAATGGTATTGTACTTCATTTTGAACCAAAACAACGCCATTTTCTAGCCAATCCCAATCCGAACCTACCAACTGCGTGAAATAATGAACGCGTGCAATTTCAAAATAGGTCAAATAAATAGCGTTATTCACATGGCCTAAGATATCGACATCAGTAATTCTTACTTGTATTTTGGCGGGTTCTATCATTTGTCTAATTTTTGAAATAAGGAATTATTGGAGATGTATTCCGGGACAATCTGCTTCATGAGCCCCACACTAGATTCGTTGTCTTGGTGGCTTGCTTTGGCGAGTAGGTCATTGATCAGTTTCTTTTGATCCGGGCTTGTGGTGCGCGTTTTGGCAATTAAAATCTGAGGATGATGGGTCGGGATCGTATTTTCTGAGGTTGCCAACACTTCTTCGTAGAGTTTTTCGCCGGGGCGCAAACCCGTGACTTTGATGTCGATATCTGCATAAGGTCGCAAGCCAGATAGTTGGATCATCTTTTTAGCTAAATCGAGTATTTTAATGGGTGAGCCCATGTCAAAAACAAAAATTTCACCACCATTGCCCATCACAGCAGCTTCCAAGACCAACTGACAAGCCTCGGGAATCGTCATGAAAAAGCGTGTGATGCGCTCATCGGTGAGCGTCACAGGACCCCCGCTGGCAATTTGTTTCTCAAACAGTGGAATGACAGAACCATTGGAGCCTAAAACATTTCCAAAGCGGGTGGTGATGTATGCTGTTCGCTGGGTTTCATTTAAAGTCGTTACCAACATTTCGGCAATGCGCTTGGAGGCGCCCATGACATTAGTCGGGTTGACGGCTTTGTCCGTAGAAATCATGATGAATTGCCCAGCGCCAAATTCTGCAGCAAGTTGCGCCATGATTTGCGTTCCGCCAATGTTGTTGCGTATGGCTTCTGCTGGATTGGTTTCCATTAATGGGACATGTTTGTAGGCCGCTGCGTGAAAAATAATTTGAGGCGTGTATTGTTCAAATAGCTTTCGCATGCGCTGTTGATCGCAGATATCTCCTATGGCATACTCAATGAAAGTCGTGCTTGTTTGTTGCTTGAAGTGCTGTTCCAATTCAAAAAGCGCTGTTTCTGCTTGGTCGAGCAAGATGAGTTGCCCGACACCATGCTGAAGCAGGGCCGTAGCCAAGCCGCTTCCGATACTGCCAGCCGCACCCGTAACAAGTACGGTTTTTCCAGTGAAATGTGCTTCGAGTTGGGGGTTGTTGAGCGTAATGACGGCTCTACCAAGTAGGCTATTGATGTCAATTTTCTTGAGGTTGCGCATCTCAAAAGCGCCATTGACCCAAGCGCGTGCTTCCGGGACACGCTTGATTTGCATGCCAAGATCTAGGGCAAGTTCTGCTAAGGTGTTGATTTTCTGTCTTTCAAGGTTCTGAACTGCAATGATCAGCGTCGAAACCTGGTATTTTTTTTGAAGTTTTTCAAGTGCCAAAAGCGGATAAACCTTGGCGCCTTCAATGCGCTTGCCTTGTAACGCAGCGTCGTCATCTATAAAACCAATGACATGCTGCAAATTGGCGGTGTCTTTTTCAATGAGCCTTTTAGTGAGTTGCCCTGATATGCCTGCGCCAAAAATAAGGATGGCTTCCTCCTGTCCTTTGTCACGGGTGTATTCAAGGTAAAGGAGTTTGACCACAAAACGCCCTGCAATGACAAAAGCAGTACTGAAAATGAACTCCATAATGAGCACAGAATTCGGAAACAAGTATAAGCCATCGAGTTGATAAAATCGGACCATGCTCCCTAAAATAAAGAGGAGTGAGGTGCAGATTTCTGCCATAAAAATACGTTTGAAATCGGCAGTAGAGGTATGCCGAACTATGCCCTGGTGGATCTGAAAAGCTGCGAATACCAGTAATTTGATGGCAATAAAGTACCAAATTGACTTTGATAAAATTGCCCACTCCGTTTGTATCAAAGAAAAATCCGCTTTGAGGTCAAAGCGGATTAGATAAGCAAAAAATAAGGCAAAAAGATGAATGAGTAGGTCAAAAACGACAATTACCCATCTTGGTGTATTTTTCTTGAGTTCGAGCACACACAAAGATAGCAATTAATGCTATTCTCTAACGAGGTGTACCAAGCCATGTTTTTCAATTTCATCGCCGGCATTGGTAATGGTGCGGGCAACGTAAAAATAGACGCCTTCTTCCATATCGTTGTTTTTCTCGTCTGTTCCGTCCCACTGGAAAGCCGGGTCAGTAAATTCTCTGACGGTATTACCCCAACGATTGACGATGATGCATTCAAAGGAACTGAGGCCTCCGTAGAACAACATCTGGAAATAATCGTTGTTGCCATCCCCGTTAGGAGTAAATACGTTGGGTAGTTCGATATCACAGAAATAGAACTCGATGCTTGCGGTGTCTATGATGGTTCCGCACATGTTGGTTGCGGAGATCAAGTAGTTACCTGGTTCTGTAACCTGAATAGTAGGGGTGTTAGCACCCGTGCTCCACAAGTAAGAAACATTTTGCGGTTGTTGAACGGCTGCTAGTGTGGCGGTTTCTCCGATACATAACGTCGTGTCAATAATGGAGGTGAAAGGGTCTGCCACAAACGTAAGGCTAAATGTTTCGTTGAAATTACAAACGGTATCTTGAAGGTTGATCAAGTAAATGCCTGCGGTGTCAGCGGTAATAAGCGGGTTTTGGCCACTTGCATTGCTGAAGGTGATTTCGGGAGAATTTGAAGTCCAGTTGCTGCCGGTATAAGAAAGCACCCCGGCTACTTGTAGGGTGAGGTTACAAAGCACGGTGTCTACCATTGGGGAAATAGGAGCAGGAATACTGTCTACGGTGATTAAGGTACTGTCTGCACAGCCAATTTGGTCGATGACCGTAACCCAATAGGTACCTGAGTTTAGATTGGTGAATGCGCCTGTTGGGCTCGTGCCAACGAGTGTTGGACCTTGGTGCAATACAAACACATATGGCGTAACACCGAGTGTGGAGCTCGTTGTGATGGAACCGTCTTGTAAGCTGCAAAATTCAAGAGTGCTGGTGGTTTGCCCGAGGATGGGATTGGTAGAAGGGTAGATGGTGGCGCTGGTGGTGTCAAAACAGCCATTGACGTCTTCTACATAAATCTGGTATACCCCAGGAACTAAGTTTTGGAAGAGCGGACTCGCGGAGAATGTAGACCCATTATTCAGGCTATATTGGTAATTGGGTGTTCCGCCGTTGATGGTCAGGTCTATGACACCGTTGTCGAGGCCGCAGGTGGTGGTGGTCACCACCATATTGCTGATCTCGACTGAATCGACGCCAGTTAAAGCTGCTTGGAGTGTGTCTGAGCAGTTGTTTTGATCGACGAGAATAATGGTGTAGTTATTGGCATTGAGACCAGCGAAAGTATCGTTTGCTTGGAAGTTTTGTCCGTTATCGATGCTGTAGGTGTAGCCTCCTGCACCTCCTGACGAGCTGGCAACTAAACTACCATTGCTACTACCACAAGTTGGGTCGAATTCTTGGATGCTGTCAATTTGCGGGTAAGAAATAGATAAAGTAATGGTATCGTAGCAGGTGTTGGTGCTGTCGGTCATCATGACGATGTAGCTGGTGGTACCCGTTGGTGAAACTGGCGTTGGGTTGTTGCCCGTGTAGACACCTGTAGGGTAAGAGTAGTTGTCGTGTAGCCACGTAATGGTATAACTAGGAATGGTTGCTGAAATGGCGATGTTGTCTAGACCCCAGTGATCGAAAGGAGCACCTGAAACGGCAAGTTGAGTCCAGCGGAATTTGGTAGTGGCCGTTTGTGCTGCAACTGGAATGTTTTCGCAGTATTGGTTCCAGGAGGTCATGTAAGAGTCATAGCCTCCGTTTGGACTCCAGTAGTTCATGGTGGTCCAGGTTGCGCCAGCATCGATAGAGTACTGAAGGTACACACCTTCACTCGCTAAATCGGGACCCTCGCAAGGAGACGCTTGTGCTTGGATGGCATAGCGCATTTCAAAACAGACGGTACCGCCTGCAGAAACATCGAGCGGAACGGTAGCCATGACGCGTGGAGCGACAGATTGGTTACCCATCCACATGAAATCTGAGCCGTCTAAAGAAGGAACACCGCACGTGTTGTTGGCGATGGTTACCACCTGTGAGAAATCCCAACCAACAGGTTGGCCTGCGTTGAAGTTTTCACCAAAGGCGACAACACTAGTTCCGGAGCCATTGACACTCAGAATAGTAGAGCCGTTACAGGGCACGATGGTATCTTGAGCGATAGCTTGAACCGTACATTGGGCTTGGGCGTTCTGGATAAAACCAAAACTAAGCGCGATTCCGGCAATGAGGTATTTGAAGTTCATGGGTAGTATAGCTAGAAGAAAAAAGAAAAGGTTACTGCACCGTAACGTGTAAAATGTTGTAATCGGTGAGTTTGGTTTTGGTGAGGTGTGCCGGCATGTGATCGAAGATCGTTAGGCCGAAGTTGTTGCGATCTAGGCAAACCCCTTGAAGTGTTTGATTCGGTTGCAAAGTTTGCGTGTAGATGTATTCTTCGTGGCCGCAAGTTGCACAGTTTTCGTCGTAATATAATTCAAAGCTATAAGAGACATTTTTGACTTCATTCGTGGTGTTGGTGATGGTCAAGGCAATTAAATCTGCTTCATAGCCCTCTGAAGGCACGTCGCAATGGAGTGGTGCAGTGGTGATTTTGATGCCAGCTTGCTCGATAGATTTTTGAGCGAAAAGAGCGCTGCTTCCGAAGAGCAAGCAAAATAATGTAGTGCGGAGTTTCATATAGAAAGTTTAGTTTTGTACGTTGACGCAAACAATCCTACTTTGGTTGCATGCGATGTAAATTTAATTTAAAATTTTCAACCTTGAAAGAAATTGAACGCAAGTTTCTTGTAGCGAATGAGTCCTGGAAGGCTGCTAATTGTATTGGTCAGCGCGAATTAAAACAAGCCTATTTATTGCGAGGAACAGATCGTTCGGTCCGTATTAGAGTCACAGACAACATGGCATTTTTCACCATAAAGCTAGGCACGGGCCTTACGCGCAGTGAGTTTGAGTATGAAATTCCTCAAGACGAGGCCAATGACATGATCGAAGAAGCCAACTTGCCGTGTCTGCACAAAACGCGTTATTACATTCAAAATGGCACAGACACCTGGGAGCTCGATGTATTTCATGGGGCTTTAGACGGGCTCCTGATTGCCGAATTAGAACTTGAATCCGAGGATCAAACTTTCGACAAGCCGAGTTGGTTGGGTCAAGAGGTTACTTTTGATCCTGCTTACCTCAATTCGAATCTCATCGATCGCTTGTAAAGCCGTCTAAATCTTTTCTTTTGCGAGGTCCTGTGCTAGTAAGTCTATACAAGTACAACCCATTTCAATTTCGAATAGCGCTTCCAAATCTTCGATTGTTGTCCAACTCGCCCAAAGTGTTTGGTCTTCTGTGATGCAACTGAATTCGTGCGCGGCAATTTTTTTGGCGTAATTTTTCAGTACGAGTTCGTCGTCCCAAAATTCTTCTTCGATCAAATAGATACTGCCTTCAGCGTGCTCATCGATGAGCATTTCGGGGTCGATTTGTCGGGCCCACGCTACAAATGCAGCTCTTGGCCTGACAAAAACGAATCCGCGATTGACTAGATTCATAATGTGATAATTTTGTTGTTCGTATAGTTCATCCAAATCGTTTTTTTCTTTGGTTTGGCGTAGAAGATGTAACAAAAGCCTCGGAAATCGGGGGTACCGGTGTTCCATTTCACCCAATTCTTAACTGATATAGGATTGGAACTCGAAACCAAAATGATTTCTTTTTTTCCGATCATGAAAAATGCATGATTCAAAGACCAAATCTGACCTGTGTTGAGGCCAACACTTGATTTATTTTTACCCGCTTGGTCCAGCCAGTTATAAAAGGCTTCTGTACAGCTGCTTGAATCTTTGAAAATCCAACGTTGGTATGCGTAGTTTTGTTGACTGGAGTCTTTCAATTGAAAGCGTTGAATTACTGGTGTAAACCGGTCTAAAAAATGAGTTTCACGGATGCTATCGAGGAAGATTTGCGCTATGCCTAAGCCAGAAGAATCATTGGCATAATAGTTGAGATAGGCTTGAAGTGTATCTGCGGGGTTTTCTTTTGCCTTCAGACTGTTTTTTTGGGCTGCTTTTGGCCTTATGTCTTCTAAAGAAACTGACTTTTGAGGAGCATCTTCGCCACATGCGAAAAAAAATAGGATCAGTAGTGCCAAAAGATAGCCGGGTAGTTTTGTCAAAGCACGCATCTTTTTAATTAATTTTGAACAAATTTAACAACAATGAAACAATTCAGCCTCTTTATTCTGCTCGCTTTACTAGCGGTCTCTTGCGGAACAAAAATCCCATACACAACAGCTATTCGCGACGAATTCAGCCTTGACGCCGAAGAAAAATTACGCCAGGTTCAATTTTACACCTCCCATACCATTATCCTCAATCAGGTCAATAAACAGTCCAGCGAACTCACTACCCAAAATGGTGCGCTCGTATCGAGTTCCAATTCTCAATCCGAATCTGTCGTGATCCCTGCCGGCACGCGTTGTATTTTTGAAGGTTTTGGCGATGCAGGTCAGCTTCTCGTTCGATTTGAAACCGGAGACCAACGTTTTATTCCATTTGCCACCAAAACAGACGGTGCAAGCGTCCGCCGCTATTATTTTGATGCAGATTGGTCTGCCCAAGGCGGAGCTCGTGTCAAATACGGTGGCAACGACTACAAAGTAGACCTCACCCGCGGAGCACCTCGCGCTGCTCATTTACTTGTTGTCAAGAAAAAACTAGAGCGCACCAAGCGCAAAGAACGCGTCGTCCGCGGTTTAAAAGTATAATTTCAAATGTCCGATCAACAACCCATTTTGTACCAAGCCCATTCTTTCTCTCCCGAACAACTCCTTGTCATCTACAAAAAACTTGTCTTACCTCGCCTCATCGAGGAGAAAATGCTCATTTTGCTTCGGCAAGGGAAAATCAGTAAATGGTTTTCGGGTTGGGGTCAAGAAGCCGTATCGGTCGGTTGTGCCTACGCCATGGCAGATCACGAATACATACTACCGATGCACCGCAATTTAGGGGTGTTCACGACCCGTCAGATTCCGCTGCAGCGTTTGTTTGCGCAATTTCAAGGCAAGGCCGATGGCTATACAAAAGGCCGAGACCGCAGCTTTCATTTTGGCACCCAAGACCACAAACTAGTAGGCATGATCTCCCACCTCGGGCCCCAATTAGGGATTGCCGACGGTATTGCCTTAGCGGCAAAAATTCGCCAAACAAAAGATACAACCTTAGTATTTACAGGTGATGGCGGCGCATCCGAAGGTGATTTTCACGAAGCGCTCAATGTTGCCGCCGTATGGCAATTACCCGTCATTTTCGCCATAGAAAACAATCGCTGGGGCCTCAGTACGCCATCTTCTGAGCAGTTCCGCTGCAAGCAATTCATCGATAAAGGAATTGGCTATGGCATGGACGCCATTCAAGTAGATGGCAACGACAT
>JAJTGF010000032.1 GCA_021299335.1 Cryomorphaceae bacterium | reverse complement strand
CATTTCGAACAGAGAAGTTAAGCCTGCTTGCGCTGATGGTACTGCGGTTTTGATCGTGGGAGAGTAAGTCGATGCCGATTTTTAAAAGCCTCACAGTAATGTGGGGCTTTTTTTTTGGACTAATTTTAGATTCTACTGGCCTTTACCAATAGCAAAAACGGTAGGAATTTTGGAGAGGTCGTAAGCTTTTTCTCGCCAATCCAGAACGGTCATGGTTCTGATAGATTGATTGGGCAATGTTAGATTGGAAGCAATACACAATTCGGTTAAATCACCTACTTCATTGAGTAAATCCTCGAGCACATTCATATTCCTGAATGGAGTATCCATGAAAAGATGTGTCGTTCCATTTCTTTTGGTGTCCATTTCGAAATCACGTAGTTTTTTAATGCGTTCTTTTCTTTCTTTGGGTAAATATCCATGAAAAGTAAAATGCTGTCCGTTGAAACCACTACCTATGAGTGCAAGTAAAATGGACGATGGCCCCACCATTGGTTTCACTTGAATGGCTTGGGTGTGTGCTAAATGAACAAGTGCAGCGCCAGGATCTGCAATACCAGGGCAGCCCGCTTCTGAAATAATACCAATATCTATTCCTTTGATCAGAAATAGCAATAAATCCATCAGTTCAGATTCTTTTGTGTTTTTATTCAGAATTTTAAAGGTGCAGTCGTCTATCGGAAAATTTCGATCCATTTTGCGCAGTAAACGTCGTGCACTTTTGATTTCTTCTACTGCAAAAACCCTGAGTTGGGTGGCTTGTTGAATGACTTCTTGCGGAATAATATCTGCTGTGCTTTCCCCTCCTAAGGTATTAGGAATCAGTAATATAGAACCTTTTTGTTTATTGCTCATGGAAAAGTTTTTGGATAAGGGCATCGGTAGCTTCGTCTACTAATTGATAGACGGCTTCGAAGTCTTTGAGTGTACCATAATAGGGGTCAGGAACCTCTGATTTTTGGTTAGGATATAAATAATCAAGGAAAAAGTTGACCTTTTTTTGGTCAGCTTCGGTTTGGGCAAGCGCGATTACATTGCTGTAATTGGACTGATCCATCACCAGAATATGGTCAAAGTTTTGAAAGTCCTGGGCAGTGAATTGTCTTGCGCGTAAAAATTCAATGGGAGTCCCAAATTTGGCAGCGGTTTTGATCATGCGGCTGTCAGGTGCTTTACCGATGTGATAGTTGGCGGTCCCGGCAGAATCTACTTGAGCATTTAAATTGCGCTCTTTGATTTTGCGCAACAACAGGCCATCTGCAAGCGGTGAGCGGCAGATGTTGCCGAGGCAAACCATGAGTATACGCTTGGCCAATAGGAACTTATTGGATGGTCAGTTTCTTCTCGAGTTCTTCGAGGTAATGACGGAACTGCTTGTCGGTTTCGGAAAGATTGACTACCGTGCGACAAGCATGAAGAACAGTTGCGTGATCTTTGCCACCACAGTGTGCTCCGATACTTGCCAAGGAAGACTTTGTCATTTTTTTGGAGAAGTACATAGAGATTTGACGTGCTTGAACAACCTCGCGCTTGCGAGTTTTGGATTTAAGCATTTCAATAGGGAGGTCAAAGTAGTCGCAAACCACTTTTTGAATGTATTCGATGGAGACTTCACGAGCTGTACTGCGCACAAATTTGTCTACCATTTGCTTAGCGAGGTCTAGTGTAATCGCTTTTTTGTTGAGCGATGCTTGTGCAAGCAAGGTATTGAGCGCGCCTTCGATTTCACGAACGTTGGTATTGATAGAGTAGGCGAGGTATTCGACAACTTCACGCGGAAGTTCAATACCACTGCCGTACATTTTCTTTTCGAGAATGGCGATGCGCGTTTCGAGGTCTGGCGTACCGAGGTCGGCAGATAAGCCCCATTTGAAGCGAGAAAGCAGGCGTTGTTCCATGCCTTGCATCTCGACAGGTGCTTTATCTGAGGTAAGTACGATTTGCTTACCGTTTTGGTGCAAGTGGTTGAAAATACTGAAGAATACATCTTGGGTACGTTCTTTACCTGCAAAGAATTGGACATCGTCGATGATCAAGACATCTATCATTTGATAGAAGTGGACGAAGTCATTGGTGGTTTGATTCTTGATGGCGTCTATGAACTGATGTGCAAATTTTTCGGATTGTACATACAGCACAGTTTTGTTCGGGAAGCGCTCTTTGATGGAGATACCAATAGCGTGCGCTAAGTGCGTTTTACCTAGGCCAACACCTCCGTATAAAAGTAGCGGATTAAATGCGGTGCCGCCTGGTTTATTGGCAACAGCAAAACCAGAGGCTCTGGCCAAACGGTTGCATTCACCTTCGATGAAGTTTTCGAAAGTAAAGTTCGGAATCAGGTTTGATTCGATGTTTACTTTCTTGAGCCCTGGAATGACAAACGGATTGCGTATTTGCTTTTCGTCGACATTGATAGGCATGTTGACGGGCGCATTTTTAAGACTGCTCGAGTTGTTGGTCGGGAGCTTAACGGTATACGGGCTTCGTGATTGTGTGTTGTTTTCCATCACGATGCTGTATTCTAGCGTACCTTCTTGGCCGAGTTCTTTCTTGATCACTTTGCGCAGAAGTGTGATGTAGTGTTGTTCGAGCCACTCATAGAAAAAATGCGACGGCACTTGGATAGTGAGCACATGACCCTCTAATTTGACGGGTACGATTGGCTCAAACCAAGTTTTAAAGGCCTGAAGTGAGATGTTATCTTTGATCACTTTTAAGCAGGACTCCCATGCACTTTCGTGGCTAGTATTCATAGTTTTGTAGGTTGTTCTCGTTGTTTGTAAATGTTCGTGAGGTCACGAAATTTGGTTGAAATAATGAGAGAACAAATATTCTCATAAAAAAGTGAAAAAAAAAGTGCTCAGGGTATTGTATATTAAAAAAAAAAGACTTCTATATAAATTTAATTTAATAAACGCGAAATTCACCGAGGGCTTGGTAAATTTACGATAGTCTAATCGATCATACAAGTAAAAATTTGTAAAAAATCAGTTCCATGTCAGACTTAAGCGCTTTAAGCCATTTAGTGTTTTCAACAAAAATTCGCGTTCGTTATTCCGAAACCGACCAAATGGGTTATTGTTACTACGGCAATTACGCCAGTTATTTTGAGGTGGCGAGAGTAGAAGCCCTCCGCGAGAAGGGTATCGAATATAAAAAATTGGAGAAACAAGGAGTTCTCTTGCCTGTCAAGCGCTTCGAAATCAACTATCACCAGCCGGCGCTCTACGACGACGAGTTGGAGATCCGCACCAAAATTGTGCTGTTGGAGGGGGTGCGCATTGCATTTGAATACGAAACCTACAATGGTCAAGGTATGCTCTTGAACGAGGCCTTTACTTTGCTGGTTTTTGTCGATGCTATTTCTCAAAAACCCATTCCTATCCCGAATACTATTTTATCACTTTTAACTTCCAATGAATGAGCGCATTTGAATTTCAACTTTTCAATCCAGCTGAGCGAAAATTATCTTTTCAAACCCGCAACGGCGAGACGCGGGTTGGGGAGCACATCACGACTCAACATTTAGAGCAAGCAAAGTTTGTCATCATTGGTGTGGCAGAAAATGCGGGTCCGCAAGCCAATCTAGGTAGGGTGGGTAGTGAAAATGCATTCAAGGCTTTTGCGAAAGTTTTTTTCAATTCCCAAAGTTATTCGGGTGCAGCTACAGAAAAGGCTGCATTTTTAGGTCAAATCAAGCAAATCAAGCAGCCATTGGATCGGCCAGAAGCAATGGCTATGGTAAGCGAACTCGACACCCTTTTATTCAATGTGCTCGAGCAACACCTTCGCGACGGACAAATTCCAATCGTTGTGGGTGGTGGGCATAACAACGCACTTCCGCTCATGCGTTGGGCTGCTCAAAAAGGAAAGCTGAGTGTTGTCAACATTGATGCGCACGCCGATTTACGACCTACAGACAAACGCCACAGTGGCAATTCGTTTGCTTTTGCGCTTCAAGAAAATTTAATCGAACAATATGGCGTTTTTGGTTTGCATGAGGCTTTCAATAATGCAAGCATTCGAGCAAAACTCCAGGATCCCAAAGTTGTACATCGTTTCTATGAAGACTACCTCCAAGGGCCTCATCAGCTCAACGATGATGTGCTGGGTTTCGTTGCTCACCAGCACCATGCAGTGGGTATTGAGATCGATATGGATGCCATTGCCAATATGCCAAGTTCGGCACTGAGCCCTTCTGGCTGGTCTTTGGATCAAATTCGGACTTTGGTATTAAGGTTGGGTCATATCCGCCCCACAATTGCTTACCTCCACCTCACCGAAGCTGCGCCAACCGATGAGAAAGAAGATTTAATTGTAGGCAAAGCACTTACCTATTTAGTGCGTGATTTTTTGCGAATGACCTAAAATAAAAAGAGGCTCCGCAGAGCCTCTTAAAATCAACCTGTAGCAAAGTTAATTTGGAAACCTTATTAACGCTGATTCTTTCAAAAGGTTTCACTGAATTAACACTTGACCCTTGAAAAAGATCTGAATGCCCCGCTAGCCATGTAGCTTCTGCTTCTATTTTTGTCGCACATGGATGCTCAAGCAACAATACAAGCCTTGGTTAGACTGATCGATGATCCCGATGAAATGGTATTTCAACAGGTAAGAGATGAGCTCATGAAATTTGGCACTCAGGTACTACCTGTTTTAGAACAATCCTGGGAGCAAGATTACTATGGGCTTTTATTCCAGGATCGCGTAGAAAACCTGATACACGACATTCAATTTGAAACCGTAAAGGCACAATTGACTGCTTGGTTGCAATCTCCAGACAAAGACTTATTGAGCGGTGCGATCATCATTGCACGTTACCAGTATCCCGGACTAGACGAAACGCTTTTACAGGAGCGCATTCAAGCCATCCGTAGAGACATTTGGCTCGAACTCAATGACCACCAAACTGCCTTTGAGCAAGTCAAGATTTTCAATCGCATCTTTTTTGGAATGCACCGATTCAGAGGTGATGGTCAAAACTATCATACACCTTCCAATTCGTATATCAATAATGTTTTGGAAAGTAAAAAAGGCAATCCGCTGAGCCTATGCGTTATATACAGTATCATTGCTCAGTCTTTAGATTTACCGATTTACGGTGTCAATTTGCCCAATCATTTTGTACTTGCCTACATGGACAGCAAACACACTTCAATAGGCATTCAGCAAGAAGACAACTACGGTGTATTATTTTACATCAATGCATTCGCAAAAGGAAGTATTTTTGACGCCAATGAAATCAAGGCTTTTTTGAATGGAATTCACTTGCAGCCAGACCGCAGTCATTTCGAACCCTGCTCTAATTCTGCCATACTCAAAAGGATGCTTTCGAATTTGATCTATGCATTTCAGCAAGTCGGATCTGCTCAAAAAGTTGCAGAATTACAATCGTTAAGAAACCTGATTCCCTAAGTCAATTGCGCTTTTCTTCGTATTTTTGACTAAAACAATTTCATGTCAAACAAATACAATGTTGCCGAGCGTTTCATGCGTTATGTGCAAATAGACACCACCTCAGACCCCACCTCAAGTACATTCCCCTCGACCGCCAAACAACGCGATCTCGCCCTCATTTTATTTGAAGAATTAAAAAAGCTCGGTCTGCAAGAGGTCGAAATTGACGACTGGTCTTATGTATTTGCAACCATTCCATCAAACGTGTCTCATGCGCTGCCCACTATTTGTTTTTGTTCTCACATGGATACCGCGCCAGATTGCAGCGGCACCAACGTCAAGCCCATCCTTCACAAAAATTACGACGGCGCGCCAATTGTTTTGCCGGACGACCAAACCCAAATACTGCGCACTGACACCCATCCTTATTTGCTTCAAAAAATGGGCGATGACCTCATCACTGCCAGCGGCCTTACGCTGCTGGGTGCCGACGACAAAGCTGGCGTAGCCATCATCATGGAACTTGCTGCCTACCTAATGGCGCATCCAGAAATCAAGCACGGCCCTATCCGAATTTTGTTTACTCCCGACGAAGAGGTCGGGCGTGGCGTGGAGGAACTAGACATGCAAAAACTCAATGCAGATTTCGGTTACACCTTAGATGGCGGCCCGCTCGGCGACATCGAAGACGAAACCTTTTCTGCCGATGCCGCCACGCTTACCTTTCACGGTGTGAGCGCCCATCCTGGTTATGCGAAAGGTAAAATGGTAAATGCCATTAAACTCGCTTCTGAATTTGTAGCAGCCTTGCCCAAAGCGCATTGGTCTCCAGAAACAACCGCACATCGAGAGGGCTTTGTGCACCCAACTGCCATCGAAGGCGGCTTAGAAAAAGCAACAGTCCAACTCATCTTGCGCGATCACGATACCCAATTGCTGCTCACTTATCCTGAGAAATTAGAATCAATTGCCGCACAGGTTGTGGCTGCTTATCCTGGCGCTCGCTATGAAATGCAGCTCCAAGAACAATACCGCAACATGAAAGAAATTTTAGTCGGTGTACCTTTTGTAGCAGATTATGCCGAAGAAGCCATGCGCCGTGCAGGTTTGCAACCCAAACGCGCCATTATCCGTGGCGGTACCGACGGCTCCAGACTTTCTTTTATGGGTCTGCCTTGCCCCAACATCTTTACAGGTGAAATGGCCATCCATTCCAAGCTAGAATACGTCAGTGTCCAAGACATGGAAAAAGCAATTGACACTTGTGTCGAACTCGTTCAAATCTGGGAACAACATCCATGGACGCAAGCCTGATCATTAGTGCGCTCAAAGCAAAGCAATTTGCGCCGCTGTATTTTTTACACGGAGAAGAATCATATTACATCGATCTGATCACCGATGCTTTGCAAGCAAATGCCCTAGAAGAACACGAGCGAGATTTCAATCAGACCATTCTTTACGGCAAAGATGCCGATTTACTGGCTTTGCAAAGCGAGCTCAAGGCCTATCCAATGATGGCCGAACGTCGTTTAGTCATATTAAAAGAAGCTCAAGATTTCAAGCAACTAGACGCACTAGAATCTTATGCAGAGGCCCCGAGCCCCACTACCGTATTCGTGATTTGTTACAAACACAAAACGTTCGATGCCCGCAAAAAATTACTGAAGCATTTTGCTAAAAATGGCACTATTTATAAATCTGAAAAAGTTCGGGACTACCAATTGCCCGAATGGATAGCCAAATATGTCAGAAGCCAAGGCTTGCAAATCAATGGCAAAGCAACCATGCTTTTAGCGGAGTTTTTAGGAGCAGATCTGGGTCGGATTGCCAACGAAATCGAAAAACTTCGGATTGTACTGGGGCCCAATACCGGCATTACAGAACAACACATTGAGCAACACATCGGGATCTCCAAAGACTATAACGTTTTTGAGTTGGTCAACGCGGTAGCCCAAAAGCAAACCGATAAAGTTTTCAAGATTGTGCAGTATTTTGAATACAATCCCAAAGCTGGTGAGCTCTTGGCGATCATCCCAGCATTTTTCAAGTTGTTCTCACAACTCATGCGCGTTCACTTTACGCCCAATAAATCCAGAGAAGGTATTGCCAGCAGCTTAGGAGTGCATCCGTTTGTAGCTGGTGAACTCCTGGCCAACAGACAGCACTACGATCCCAAAAAAATAGCTGCCATTATTGCCTTACTTCACGAATACGACCTCAAGGCCAAAGGAGTAGGCAATAGCCAGATGACTGATGCAGAACTACTCAAAGAAATGGTTTTTCAAATTCTCTACTCATGAGTACTTTCTTTGCCCCAAGCCTCCAAAATAACCAAACGTTTTACCAACTGAGTGAAGAAGAATCAAAGCATTGTATTCGCGTTTTGCGCATGCAAGTTGGCGCTGTGCTAGAATTGGTCAATGGTCGGGGTTTGCAAGCTCAAGCTTTGTTACAAGATGCACATCCCAAACGCTGTATGTTAGAAATCACGTCTATTGTGCAGCATGCCCCAACCCCCAACGTTCATATTGCCATGGCGCCCACCAAAAACATGGACCGCATCGAATGGTTTTTGGAAAAAGCCACGGAGCTAGGCCTGACCCGACTTACACTTTTGGCCTGCGAGCACAACGAAAGAAAACAAGTAAATCTAGACAGACTTGAGAAAATTGCAATTGCGGCCATGAAGCAGTCCAAAAGATATTACCTACCTCAGCTTGAGCCTTTGCAGCGTTTTTCAGATTTTATTGCAGCGCAACCTGAGGGTTATTTTGGGCACTGTGCGGAGGGGCCTAAAATCGGTATGGCTGAGCTTATCAAAAACAAACCTTTTTTAATTGGTCCTGAAGGTGATTTTTCGGAACAAGAAATTGCACTTGCTTTAAACGCGGGATACCAAGCCGTAGAAATGAGTGCTTTCAGACTCCGGACAGAAACGGCGGCGCTGCTCGCCACAACCGCTTTGCTTTAAGGGTTATTTGCTATAGCGATAGACCTCAAAATTTGCCTCGTGCTTGTCGTCGATAGCTTGTGTAAATAACAAGGACTTTTGATAGCCTGCGGATTCAAAATCAGGGAAGAAAGTATCCGCTCCGTAGACTTTATCGATGTGTGTGAGGTAGATTTCATTGACGAGACCACTCTCTAGTGCCAAGGCGTATATTTGCGCTCCCCCAATAATGAACGCTTTTTGCCCGCTTTCTAATTCCAGATTTTGCAAGCAGGCCTCTAATGAAGCAAAAACGAGACAGCCAGGGGCTACGTAATTGGATTGGCGGCTCAAGACGACATTGGTGCGCCCAGCGAGCGGCCTGTATTTTTCGGGAATCGAATCGTAGTTTTTGCGACCCATGATCACGACATGCCCTTTAGTGGTCTCTTTGAAAAACTGCATATCAGCAGGTAAATTCCACATGAGGTCGTTGTTTTTACCAATACCGTGTTCGGCGTCGAGCGCCGCAATCATAGAGAGCGCCTTGATCATATGGCAACTGCAGCTTTGATGTGTGGATGCGGATCGTAGTTGAGCAGTTCAAAATCCTCGTACTTGAAATCGAACAAGTTAGTGATTTCTGGATTGATGCGCATAGTGGGTAGGGGCCTGAAATCACGGGTGATTTGCAGTTGCGCTTGCTCGATGTGATTGCTGTAGAGGTGGGCATCGCCGAGTGTATGAATGAACTCGCCAGCTTCGAGGCCACAGACCTGTGCGATCATCATGGTGAGCAGCGCGTATGAAGCGATGTTAAATGGAACGCCTAGAAAAGTATCGGCGCTTCTTTGATATAACTGACAGCTCAATTTACCTTCCGCCACATAAAACTGAAAAAATGCATGACAAGGCGGCAAGGCCATTTGATCAATCAGACCTACGTTCCAGGCAGATACAATCATGCGACGAGAGTCTGGGTTGTTTTTAATTTGATGGAGTAGTTGTTCTATTTGGTCAATGTGGCGGCCATCGGGTGCGGGCCAACTGCGCCATTGAGATCCGTATACGGGGCCTAATTCACCATTGGCATCGGCCCATTCGTCCCAGATGCTCACGCCATTTTCTTTGAGGTAGGCGATGTTGGTTTCGCCTTTCAGAAACCACAGAAGCTCGTGAATAATGGAGCGCAGGTGCAGTTTTTTGGTCGTGATGCATGGAAATCCTTCCGAAAGGTCAAAGCGCATTTGGTAGCCGAAAACAGAAATAGTGCCTGTTCCAGTGCGGTCTTCTTTTTTGACGCCGTGTGCTAGGATATGCGAAAGGAGGTCGTGGTATTGTTTCATTGACAAAAAACTTACTAGACTACGAAAATAGTAATTATTTTAGCCTCATGTTGAGATTGCTTTCTTTCATTGTGTTCGTCACCACTATTTCTTTGCCGCTTCTGGGTCAAAGCAAGCCCATCAAACGCAAATTTCGCGGGGTGTACGAAGGTCAAATTCCGTCTTATGAAGTGCGTTTGGGTCAAGAGTTAGTTGTGGTCAAAGCGGCAGAAATGCGCGTATATTTGGACCGCGATAGTATTTTTTTCGAAATCGGAACGTACCGCTATGCTTCAGGTTATGCCAGAGAAGATAAAGAAAAACAATTCATCCTTACCTCTCCTCGCAATCAATCGGGAATCCCGGAGCAGCTGATTTTAGACCCAAAAACCAAAACGATGATCCGAAAGGGGCTTTACCCTCAGCCAGATGTTACTTTGACACGTACTGGAAAATTACCGCGCAGGTAACCACAAACTGAATAGCGTACCTTTGTCTGGCGCGCTCTTGGCATCGATTTTTCCGCGATGTGCCTCGACAATCAACTTCACATAATACAAACCTAGTCCGAAGCCTTTGACATCGTGGATATTCCCCGTAGGCACTCTGTAAAACTTATCGAAAATCATGCGCAAATCTTCTTTCTTGATTCCGATTCCGTTGTCTTGGATGTCTATTCGAAAACCGTCCTTTTCTCCTTTTACACTGATTTGTATTTGCGGTGCTACTTTGCAATACTTCACTGCGTTATCGACGAGATTGAACAGCACGTTAGTGAGGTGAACGGGGTCAGCAATTAACTCAGCGGGCGCAACCTCTTTGACGATGGTGAATTGCCCTCCGCCTGTGGCTTGATTGAAGTCAAAATTCTCCTTGACGTCGTCGAGGATATTGTAGATAGAAACCAATTCTTTGTTCAGACTGACTTTGTCTTTGTCTAGCTTGGCGATGTTGAGCACGCGCTCTACTTGCTGCTCGAGTCGTTTGTTTTCTTTGTAAATAATACTGGCATATTTGCGCATTCTATCGGCATCGGCGTTGTCTTCGAGTCGCAAAAGCAATTCGCTCGATAAACTAATTGTGGATATCGGCGTCTTGAGTTCGTGGGTCATGTTATTGATGAAATCGTTTTTGACTTCAGATAGTCTTTTTTGACGGATGATAATACCCATACTAAAGGCAAAAAATACGACAACGAAAACAACCACAATGAGCAAGTAAACCAATGGTGAAAAACTGGAAGCTGCCTCAATTTTATCGAGCTTGAGGTTTGGAAAATAGACGGTAAAGTAGTGGCCGTCTTTGGTCAGGTTCAGGCTTTCTGGCGTTATGCCTTTGGTTTTTTGGGCTTTTTTGGCATAAATAGAATCGCTGTCAAAAACATAGAGGCCAGACAAAGCAATTGAGTCGGTAAAGCAATCGTAAATCCCAAATAAGAAGTCTTGCTGGATGTCTTGCAGATAGAATTCCTTCTTTAAAAGTGTTTCTAAGTAAAAGGGTTGTATTTCATCGTTGACATCGACGGTGTAGTGCTGGTAACTGATTTGTTTGATTGCACCATAAACCGCACTGGGGTCTTCGTTCTGATTGACAGATGTCAGGACATTGCGCAGGGCTGCTCTGGCCTGCTGCGCAAACTCCCGGAGGTTCAGGCTGTCTTCGCGTTGTTGGATATTGATGTACTCTTGTTGAAGCTGACGGGTATTGTGGATCCAGACAAACTGAACTGATAAAATGCTCAGAATGGAGATAATGCCGAGAATGGCAACCGCATTAACCGTCTTATTTTTCATCAATTAGAATCCGTTCACACCATTGACTGTCGTGTATTTCAATACATTTTTCTTTTCGGGATGTATGCGTGCAAAGGCAGACTGCACAGCTAGTGTTCCTTCGTGGAAACCACACAAGATCAGTTTGAGCTTATTTTCGTAGGTATTGACATCGCCGATTGCATAAATACCAGGAATGTTCGTAGAGTAGTCGAGCGTATTGACCTTAATGGCGCTTTTTTCGATTTCTAGACCCCAGTCCGCAATTGGCCCGAGGCTTGGCTTTAGTCCGAAAAGCGGAATAAAATGATCGGCTGCAATGCTGCGTTCACCATCTTTTTGATGGGTAACAATTACGTGCTCTAGCTGACCCGATCCTTGAAGGCCAGTTACTTCTGCTTCGGTTACCAAATCGATTTCACCGCTTTCGGCCATATCGATGACGCGTTGAACAGAATCTAAGTGACCGCGGAATGAACTGCTGCGGTGTACCAAAACTACCCGCTTGGCAATTTTTCTTTCGGCTAAATAAATAGACCAATCGAGCGCTGAATCGCCGCCGCCGGCAATGACACAAACTTTATCTTGGTAGATTTCGGGGTTGCGAATGATGTATTCTACGCCTTTATCTTCAAAATCGGTAATGTTAGTGATAGGTGGTTTGCGCGGTTCAAAAACACCGAGCCCTCCTGCAATCATGACAATTGGTGCGCGGTGTGCGGTACCTCTAACCGTAGTGACGATAAATTGTCCTTCATCGTCTTTATCGATGGTCATGGCAGCTTCCCCGAGCGTAAAGCCGGGTTTAAATGGCGCTGCTTGCTCCATGAGGTTATCGATGAGTTCGCCGGCTAAAATGGACGGAAAACCAGGGATGTCGTAGATAGGTTTCTTTGGGTAAATTTCTGAGCATTGACCTCCTGGTTGGGGCAATGAATCAATGAGGTGGCAGCGCAATTTGAGTAAGCCGGCTTCAAAAACTGTAAATAAGCCGACGGGGCCTGCACCAATAATGATAATGTCTGTTTGAATCATGATGAGCTTTAATTAATAAGGCGGAAATTGAGGTTTATTTTGTAAAATTTCTTCGATGCGCTGCATGACATCAGGGGTAAGCAATGATTGAGCGCTCAGCGCTTTCATGTTTTCTTCTAATTGAACGAGTTTACTTGCCCCGAGGATAACGGTAGAAACATTTGGGTTCTTGAGGCACCAAGCCAAGCTCATGACGGGTAAACTAAGGCCTAATTCTTTGGCGAGATCAGTAAGCGAAAGAACAGATTGGATGCGTGCCGCTGTGAGGTTTTTTTCCTTGAGCCATTCGAGACCCTCCATCCCCAAACGCGTTCCGTCTGGGAATTGATCGTTGTATTTGCCACTCAATATCCCGCTGGCCAATGGAGACCAAATGGTGGTTCCTAAGCCAACTGTTTGATAGATTTGAGAAAACTCCACTTCTACTTTTTCTCTTGTGAACATGTTGTATTCTGGCTGCTCTACAACAGGGCCAATCAAATGATTTTGTTTGGCAAATAGGTGTGCTTCCATGATTTCTTGCGCAGACCACTCAGAAGTACCCCAATACAAAATTTTACCTTGCATGATGAGCTGATGCATGGTCCAGACGGTTTCTTCAATGGGTGTTTTTTTGTCTGGGCGGTGACAATAGTATAAATCGAGGTAATCTAGCTGAAAACGCTTCAGGGCTTGTTCACAAGCCTCCACCAAATGCTTGCGGCTGAGGCCTTTCTGTGTGGGCCACTCGCCGCCTGTTCCAAAAAATGCTTTACTGCTGACAATATAAGAGTCTCTGGACCAATTTTTCTTTTTAAGAATTGCTCCCATCACTTCTTCGCTCTTTCCGCGGGCATAAATTTCGGCGTTGTCAAAGAAGTTGATGCCTTGTTCGTAGGCGTAGTCCATGAGGGCCTCAGCAGTATCATCGCTAATTTGCTTGCCAAAGGTAAGCCATGAACCAAGCGAGAGGCGGCTGATTTGCAAGCCACTTTTACCGAGGTTATTGTACTGCATTTCCATAGTTTGTATTTGCTATTTTGCGTTGTTTGTGTTTCCAGATACCATTGGCCAGCACGACTGTCAAGATCATGGCTGCACCCCAATAAAACGAATCTTGGAGCAATTTGTGCTCTTTGAGTAACACAATTGCCAAAAGAATCGTGTATATCGGTTCTAAATTGATGCTCAAAGATACGCTAAATGCGCCGAGTCTTTTCACAATTTCAATGGTAGCCAAAAAAGCAAATGAGGTGCAAAGGATACCTAAGAACAAGAGCCAATAAAAGTCAGTTTGTGTCATTTCGAACAAATCAAGACTCATTTTTCCTTGAAAAACGAAAACTACACTCAGTGCCAAGAAGCCCGTTGTGAGTTCGGTGAAGCTGAGTGCTGCGGTATCGGTTTGTTGAGCGAGCTTGCCGTTGGCCACAGAAAAAATGCCAGCGCAGAGTGCCGAAACCAAGCCGATCAGAACAGCTTTTTGTTCTTCTCCTTTGAAATCATGTGCTACAAAATAGATGCCGCCAATGACCAATAAACCCATTGCAAATTCGATCCAAGAAAAGCGTTTGCGCATGATGAGCGGCTCGAGCCAAGTGACGTGGAGGGTGGTTGTAGACAAACAAAGAATGCCAAGCGAGGCTGTAGATAATTGAATAGATGTATAAAAGGTAAGCCAATGAAGGGCCACAACCAAGCCAACTAAAATACTCCAAAGAAGTTGCTTCCCTTTCGGTAAAGTCATTCTTTTTTTAAGCAGCATAAATATGCCGAGTGCGAGGGCGGCAATCCAGAGGCGGTGCCACACAATGAGCAGCGCATCTAGGTGAATGAGTTTGCCCAAAATACCGGTAAAGCCCCACATGAAAATGATGAGGTGCAACAAGAAGTGATAGCGGTATTGTTGGAGCAAAGCAGCTTAGCGTTTTCGCTGTTTCGATGGCGCCCTTGAAGTCGCCGTTGGCTGCTTGTAATTGTGCTTTAAGGCGGGTCATCCAGTAGGCTGAGGTGCCGCGCATTTCTACGGCTTTAGTAGACCATTCCAAAGCTTTTTTGAGATCGAGGTTTTCGTTGAAGTAATAGGTAGCTGCTTGGTGGTAGTCATTGGCACTGGGGCCAGCCATGGTTTTATCGATGCTCGCCAATACTTTTGTTTTGGTGTCGAGCGCAAATGGAAGTGTTACTTTTGTTTGTGCCCAAGTGAGGGTAATTTTAGCGCTGCTGGATTTCAATTCTTCGAACTGTAGGGTAAGATTTTCAGTGAATTCTTTACTGATGACGGCACTTGCACTCACTTTGAGGGCTACTTTACTGTCGTCCCATTTTTCTGGGAGACCCCAATTACTGTAGTCTTTGTAAAAATAAAATTCCCAGTTGTTTTCTCCCGGTTTCGCAAATAGGGCATAGGTACCCGCTTTGAGGGTGTCTTTGCCAAAAATGAGGGCTTCGCTGGAGGTGATTTTGGTGTTTTCATTTGCTCCCAAGCGCCACATTTGTCCGTAAGGGATGAGTTCACCAAAAATGACACGACCATTTACACTCGGTCTGGAGTAATCAATTTGGATATCTGCCAAGCCCACTTTTTGTTGGATTTTGGCAATTGGACTTGCTTTTGGGGTCAGCACTTGGGCCTTGAAACTTGACGTCAAGCTAACAGCAATAATAAAAATTAGTTTTTTCATGAGGTTTTATTTTTTAAACAAGCTGCCCGGTGGTATGTTCACGGGCAAAGAAACTTCCCAGTTGGGTCTGATTTTGATTTTTTCGGGGTAATAATAGATGGGTTCAGCGCGTTGTTTTTGATCGAGGTCAATGGCGTCCCATTTTGAATTCTGGTTTTGGTCTGAGATGAACCTCAGGGTGTAGAGCCCTGCTTGCAGCGAATCAATGGTAATGATGGGCTCATTGACCTGGATTTTTTGTTGCAGTGCTTCGCCTAAATAGAGCTCTGCCAAAAGGTATTTGGGAAGGGTATCCAATTGTAAAATCAGTGCACTCAGTGGTTTGGTTAAAGACAAAGAATCAGTGGAGGCAATATTTATTTTTACAGTGGTATCCTGGCTTTTCTGGGGTTTAGAAAGGAAGAAGGAGAGCGTGTCAGCTTGAATTTGACGCAAAACAATCGGTTCAAACAAGACGTCTTGGCTTTCAGTCTGCGAACAAGCACCGTCTTGATTTTCGTCTATATAGGCCTTGAGAAAATAAGCGCCCTCTTTCAATCCTTTCAATTGCAGTTGACCCTGCGGATCAAAGCGTCCGATGTAGCGAGCGGTGCGGCTGGTGTCGGTCTGATACAACCCGAGGTAGATAGTGCTTGGCTTGTTGTTGGGAATCCATTCTTTGGCGCGGGCGTTCAAGACCAAAGAGTCGAGGGTAGGGCCGGTAGAAAAGGTCCAGGTCATGAGCGAGTCATTGCCTTCAGTGAGGTCTTTGATGCCGCCGTTGCTCAT
>JAJTGF010000031.1 GCA_021299335.1 Cryomorphaceae bacterium | reverse complement strand
CTACTTGAGTTTGCAGCAGTAAGTGCAATATTCTTATATCAAAAAGGGCGGCCCAAAGGGCCGCCCTTTTTATTTCAATTGAGCTTGTGTTTAGTTGCGAACCGGCGCAGCTGGTTTTGGTGTTGTTGTTGGCGCCGGAGTTGGATCTTTGATACCTAGTGCTTTTTTAGCTACTGGATCGGTAGGCTCTACCAACAAGATTTCTTCAAAATACTTTTTTGCTTTGTCGAGGTCTTTGTTAGCAGACTTCGAATAGTAATCCGCAACATAGCGCAGAGCTTCAAGAACAAACGCCTTTTTTGAAGCTTGGCTGCGGTCTTCAGGTTTGACGATTTCAGTTACCTTGAGGTAGTAAGGGAAGGCCAACCATTTCTCGTTGTTGGTGTCCATCTTGTAGTTGGAACGACCGCGATAGATGTGCGCCGGCACATACGTTGAGTCGTTTTTGATCACCACCTGGAAGATGCTGTCTGCGGTTTTGTAGTCATTGCGTCCGAAGTAATAAGCTTTACCGAGGTCGTACTCTTCTTGGGCAAGTAGTTTGCCATTTTTTTGGCGACGCACATCATAGGCACTGATGACCTTTTCGTACATTTTATTTTTGTTGTACAATTTGAGCAAGTCATTTGCGAGTTCTTTGTATGCTGCGTCGTTGATGGCTGCAGCTTGTTCAAAGGCAATAATGGCAAGACTGTCCTGACCTTTTTTCTGATAGATGGTACCTCTCAGTTTGTAATCTTGGTAGTTGATCTTGTCCTTAGGAACCATCGCAAAGAAGCGGTCGCTTGCGCTGAGCGCTTTGTCTAAAGCCAAGCTATCCTTTGTGCAATCGTTATAAGCAAACGCATAGAAACGTTGGATAAAAAAATTATTCATGTTTCCTGCGGTGAGGATATCGAGTTGCGGAATCATCTCGCACCATTGTTTTCCGCCGTAAAGCGCATTGACATAACGGTATCTTGATTCGAGGTTGTTATTGAGTTCGAGGTATTTTTCCCAGTTCTCGATTGCTTGTTTGTTTTTACCAAACATCATGTAGAGCTCTGCGTTCAAACGGTAAGCTGGCGCATACGTAGGATCGATTCCTTTGGCTTCGTTGTACATTTTGTTCGCTTCAGCTTCGTTGCGAGCACGCTGATAAATGAGCGCTTTGCGCACGATTCCTCTTGGAGATTTCGGATTGATAACCAATACTTGGTTATAAGCCTTGAGTGCTTCAGATGCATCAGAAGAATTGCGTGCATAAAGGGCATCGCCTTTGAGCAAATAATTGTCTTCGTTTTTTGGATCTTTAAGGATGGCCTCTTCGATCAAGACAAGTGCCTCATCGAGGTTTTTCTTAGGCGCCTCAACGTAGATTTCAACAATGCCGCGAATAACTTCCGCTTTTTTGAGCTTGTCTTTTTTGGTCATTAAAAGCGCTTTGGCGAACTCCGCTTTTGCTTCAGTTTCTTTGCCTTCGAGCCATAGTACGCGACCATAGCCAACGAGCGGT
Organism: Cryomorphaceae bacterium; assembly: GCA_021299335.1. Taxonomy (GTDB): domain Bacteria; phylum Bacteroidota; class Bacteroidia; order Flavobacteriales_D; family Crocinitomicaceae; genus UBA952. The sequence goes on along the minus strand of JAJTGF010000031.1, from coordinate 13,200 downwards.
AGCGCGCGCAGTTTGTCTACCTCAAAGCCTTTTCTCCACATCATTTTGGCTGAATCAACTTCTTCCATTTCAAAATAGCAGTCGCCATAGTAGAAATAGTTTTCGCCATTGATAGGATCTGCAGCCACGAGTTTTTTAAAATCGTTGATGGCATCGCGGTAGCGTTCATTTTCTGTTTTGGCATTTGCGACTTGTAGGGTTTGTGCAAAGTGCAACCCTGAAATAAGAAGCGAACCGAGGAGTAGTATGCGTTTCATGTCTATTTTATTTAACTTAATTTCCGGCCAAAAATAGCCTAGTTTTTTGGGATACAAAAATTGTGCCCATTATTATTTTTTGAATTATTGCAATACGAGCCTTACCGGAGTTAGTGCGGGAACTAATCCAGACTTCTGAATGATCAACTGACCTTTATCGTCTTTCTTCATGAACAATACAAAACCAGTATTCAGACCTGAACGTCGCCCCTTGTTAATGACCCAAATATCGCGAATCAGTGGATACTCTTTGGTGTAGATAAATCCAGCATGGGGTTTGCATGCGGCTTCTGGATCAGTTTGATAAACCGAAGCTATTTTTAGCCCATCCATAAAGGCGAGTGAGGCGGGGTCTTCTTGATCGGAGATCCAGTTGAGGCCGATTACACCAATTGCGTTAGGGTGGGTTTTGACGTAATTGATCACTTCTTGGTTTGAATTTAATGCGGAAACATTTTTACCTAATTGTTGAATCTGCAACATGTTGGTCATGAAATTGAAATTTGCAGACCCATTTTGGTCAAATACAATTTGTTTAGTTGTAGAGTTGGAAGCGCGATTTGGTTGCTCTCCGCTCAACATATTTTTAATTTGTTCCACACTTAAAATCGTGTCGGTATTGCTCGGGTGCAAAATGAGTACAACTGCGTCTGTAGCTATCTTATCACTGCGATAGGAAACATTTTTGCTTTTGAGGTAGGCTTTCTCCTTGTCATTGAAATCTCTTGTAACAACGATTGTTTTGGATTTATTGGCATAAAAAGCTTCGATAATGTCGTTTTCTGCCATATACTGGGCTTGGACGCGAGCTCTGGGGTACTGGCTCATAAAAGTAGCAATTGACGTTTCAAAAAGCGGTTGAAAAGATTGTTCTACCAAGATTTTTGCTTTGCCACGGCCATGCGCATCTTTTTGATAAACAAATGGATTGTTATTGTTGTCGCAAGAGCTGAAGCCAAGTATTCCGATAAAAAGGAGAAGGAGTTGTTTCATGACGTTTATTTTTGAATGGACTTGATGCCTTTATAGATCCTGAAAGCTCTGAACAACCCGTAGCAGAGGAAAACCACTACCATGAGCTTTTTGCGCCAAGCTTCCATTTCGATGAGGTCTGTGGTGAGTAGGGTGATGGCAAAACCAATACACAAGACTACGACCAAAATACCCAGAAAGTGTTGTATGTATTTCATATTTATTTGGGAAAAAAAATCCCCATCGAGATGGGGATTGAAGTGAGTGAATGCTATTGGGTATCGTAGATGATTGGTACGCGAACCCAAAGGCGTACTGGGCGACCAGCATTTTTGGCTGGGGTCCAGGGCGGAAACTTATTGACCACTGCAAGCGCTTCTTTGTTACATGCTGGGCATTCTACAATTGGGCGCTCTACACTCGCATTAGAGATGCGTCCGTCTTTTTCGACAACGAAACGAACCACTACACGGCCCTTAACACCAAGCTCAATGGCTTCGTCAGGATAGTTGAGTGTGGAGTTGATAAACGCATTGAGTTTTTCATAACCACCAGGGAATTCTGCATCTTCTTCAGCGACCTCCACAACTTCTTCAAAAACAGGCGTGTTATCCGACATTGCGGGGCCATCTTCTTGTGTGTTAGGCAAGCCCCAGTCTGTGTCGCCTTCATTGGTTTCTGTTGAGATGGTAACGGTTTCCAACTCCGCTTGAGATACCAATGGTTCTTCGACGAATTCGTCTTCGGCAACAGGGGCCATAAACGCCTGGGTTTGCGTCATTGGCGGCGGCGGCGGCGCAGTAGGCGGCGGCGGCGGTGGAACGTCTTCTTTGGGAGGCGCAACCGTAAAGTTGGTATCGCTTACTCTTGGTTTGCGTTTCTCTTCTTTGGGAAGATTTTTAATAATAACAGAAGCAACGAACGCAAGGGCAGCAAAAGCAACCAGGCCACCCAAAATGAGTGTCATGCGTTTGTTGTAGCCGCTGCGGAGCACATACGCTCCATATTCGCGGTTGCGTTGAGCAAAAACCGCTTCGTTGCGGCTTACAGAGGTAATGGCTTCCCAGTTGCGATTGACGTAGTAATCGAAGAGGGAGAAACCAGTTACAAGAGCGACGATAACATAAATGACTGTCATGACCTTAGTTTTTAGCTTTTAACAATTCTTTCTCTCCGGCTGACAAGTCTGTTGGTGCGATCACACCAATACTTGCAATCTTGAGTTCGTCGACTAGATCAATAAAGCTTTTGCAGAGGGCTTTGTCGTCGGTTTTGATCAAGACTTTGACAGCCTCTCTTCTCACCGTTAACGCATTGAGCTTATTTTCGTATGTAGTATCTGCAATTTGTTTTTTGTCTAGCTTCTTATCAAGTTCAACCTTATTCTTAATAACGTATTCGTTCCAAGAAGCTAACAATTTTCTCACACTATTTTCACCCGATCCGAAATTAGCCTCTTCTAAGGTAGTAGGGCCGTTGGGTCCTGGTTTAGATTTCGGATAGAATTCACCACGGTAAAAGTAAACTTTGTCGTCGGCCAAAATAAAAGTGGCAACGTTGTTTGCTTTAGGCGGTTTAGGGTCGTCTATTTTTGGTTTGGCGGGGTATGCGAGTGGCAATACTTTAGGTTTGCTAAAGGTGGAGGTCAAGACGAAGAACGTAAGAAGGAGAAACGCGAGGTCGACCATAGGGGTCATGTCAACGTGTGTCGAAGCTTTCTTTGCTCTTTTCTTGCCTTTGCCGTGGTCGCCACCGCCGCTTTCTGCGATTTGTGCCATGTGTTTGTTAGTTAACCGGAATTGCTTCCGCAGAGGTTACAAAATTCAAATTATTCAAATTCAATTCTCTGAATACATCGATCACAACTTGCGCATCTTTGTACAAGGTTTTGGAGTCTACACGCAAAATGAACTTAGGCTTGAAATCTTCCATTTTAGGTTCGCCGCCCTTTAGCTTGGCTTCTTCAAAAGCCGTGCGCCCTGTGTTACCAGCGGCGGTTGCTGCAAATGACAGCCAGTCTAAAAGTTCATTTTTTGTAGAATCTGTTGGAATCCCTTCGGTAGGGAAACTTGCACGTTTTGCTGCTTCGGTGTTCATGTATGCAGGAAGTTCTTGCATGGTACAACCAAAGGTTGACATAAAAGAAAACTCTTCGATTTTCTCCGGACTAAGGCCTACCTTGTATTTCTGGAGCATATTGTTGAGCATTTCTTTGCGGGCTTCTGGGTCAGAGAGGTTGAAGAACACGCGTCCGTCTTTGTCTAGAGTGACCATCAAGATGTTTTCTGGGATAATTTTATCGCTGATACTTGAGGGTGTTTCTACGGTTACGGGTTCGGCGTTTCTGAAAGAAGCCGTCAACATAAAGAAGGTTACAAGCAAGAACGCCAAGTCCACCATAGGCGTCATGTCTATGGAAGGAGTGCCTTTGGGCATTTTAATTTTTGGCATTGCTTGAGGATTTACTTAATGAGGACTCAATTAGTTGTTGGCTGCAAAATCTTGAACGATCGTGAAGCTTGCTTCGTCGATACCGTAGGTCATGGCGTCGATTTTTGTAGAGAAGAAGCTGTATGCGATGATCGCGATGGTTGAACCAGCAATACCAAATGCAGTGTTGATAAGGGCCTCAGAGATACCAGTAGAGAGTTCTGCTGTATCTGGCGCACCTTGCGACATCGCGGCAAATGAGCGGATCATACCAAGTACCGTTCCAATCAGACCGATAAGCGTCGAGATAGAAGCTGTGGTAGAAAGAATAGGTAAGTTTTTAGAAAGCATAGGCAATTCCAAAGAAGTTGCTTCTTCGAGCTCTTTTTTCAAAGCTTCGAGTTTTTGTTCTTTGTCCATGTCTTTTTCATTCAACATTTGTTGGTACTTCACCAAACCAGAACGAACAACATTTGCCAAAGAACCGCGTTGTTCATCACAAGCTTCGATGGCACCATTGAAATCTTTAGCAGCCATTAATTCTTTAATTTTTTCAATGAATTGATTGGCTTTTCCTTTTCCGTTAGCCAATAACAATGTCACCAAACGTTCAATCGTGAAAATCAATACGATCAAGTTGATCGCAACCAATCCAGGTACGATGAATCCACCTTTGTAGATCACACCTAAAAGGTTCCCTTCTATTGGTTCTGCTTCTGGATTTCTATCCACAAAGTTTCCTGGGTCACCAAAAATAAATTTGTAAATCAAGATACCTGCAATAAGTGCAAGTGCAATTGCCAGAAACGCGATGATAGCTGAAAATCCCCCGGCGGTTTTTTGTTTTTTGTCCATAATGATCGTTTTTAATTTTTCATTTTTACAATTGAACGCCAAATATAAAAAAACTTTAGCCCCTTTTCAAAACGAAATTTACATGTTTCCGTTAGCCTAACGCATAATTATTGTATTTCTAACATAAAGTAGGCTTAATTCAGTAGTTGAGCATGAAAATAGCTGACTTGCAAAAGCAAAAGTTAATATAGATTTAACATGAAAATTACGGGTAAGTAGGGACTTTAATTGAAGGGCAACAAAAAACCCCTCATCCAAAAGAATAAGGGGTTTATGGTGAGGTCTCAAGCGGATTCGAACCGCTGTAGACGGTTTTGCAGACCGGTGCCTAACCGCTCGGCCATGAGACCATCAGGATTGCAAAGATAAGCAATTTTACAGATTCAAAAAAACTCACTCAGAACTTGATGAGTTTTTTTGATAATAGTCGGCCCTTGATTCTTGCCGACACAAAATAAACGCCCTTGGGCAGATCTCGCCATTGTTGGTTTTCTATTCCAAGATGGAGTTGTGTAGTACCTGTTTCGGGTGTCAGTTTCATTCGGAGCTGACCCTGCGCATCGTAAATGTAGATCAGATCTGAATTGTTGAGGCTACTTGGAAACTCCAGGGTAAGTGCAGCTTCAAACGGATTTGGATAAGCCAGAATAGAACTGTTGTCGGACAATGGGTAATCTTCGAGAGAAGCACTGATCAGGGCTTCAAGGTCATAAGTTTCGTCGCCGGGCTGGTAGGGTAAAAAATGAAAATAGGTCAAAAACATTTCGTCGGTGGTATTGAAACCGCTGCTCACGTTTTGAGGTGGAGAATTGGGGTTGTTGGGGTTGTTGGCGGTATTGTCATAACTGCCTTCACTTTTCAGTTTGTAGCCTGTAGGAACTTTTTGCATGAATTTGAAAAAGTAGAAATCTTGCCACATGAAATCCCAATTTGGAATGTTCACGAATTTAACGGTATCGGCTCCGGGTTTGTAGGCATATGCTTTAATTGATTTTCCGAGTAAATGCATGTGCGGAAAAACCGAGAGCACCGAGAAATTAGTCGGGATGGTTTGCGATCCGGGTGGATAAGTAGCGCTTAATGAGGTGGTTTGCCCTGCGGGTAATACAAAACTGTTGTCGGCAAGAAGTGGGCCTGCACTAATTTGCCGCACGTTGGTGGTGCCTTCTGGGTAGAAATGTAAGATTACTTTCGTAGAATCAAAAAGCCCATAGGAGCCCATTGGGTAATGCATTGCAAAATAAATAGAAGAACCGGGGCCGATGTCCAAACCTAGTTTAATGGGGTCTGTAGATGGTAAAATCATGGGTGTGGCGCCTGGGGTGTAGCCCGTAACTAATTTTGTACTGGCATTACTCGGGCTCGCGCAATTGCCACCGATGGTGTCTGTTGCCTCTATGCTGGTTGGGTCGAGGTAGATGAGGCAGTGGTGTACAATTTCTCTGTTGCCAGGCACTACTTCGACTGCTTTGATGATGCGATTTTGCGAGAGGTTGGTTGGGATACTGAAGCAAACGTAGTCGTCATGTGTAGTGGCCTTGGACATATAAGTTGGGATTTGCACTTGCAGATCGCCGATGCCTAGAAAAGTATTGGAAGTGTAGACGGGTGGAGGAGGAGTTTGGCTGGCGTTCCCTTCCGGGGCGCCGTTATTGAGCCAATTCATGATGGTGCTTTTTTCGGTACCCGAAAGTGCGCGATTGTGTTGGTATTGCTGGTAGTTGTTGTCTGGGGGCCATGGTGGCATTTCACCCGTATTGACACATTGATAAACCGCCGCCGCTAAAGGACTCACTTCTGCGTGCGTCATGAGGGAGAACGGAGCTGCTCCGCCGGGGTGGTGGCAGGCCGTGCATTTGTTGTAAAAGATCTGAGCGACATCGCTGCTCCAAGTTTGGGCTTGGGCAGCGACACTCGTTAATGCAAAGAGGGCAAATAAAATTTTTCTCATTGGGGTTGATTAACGCAGAATTTGAATTTTAGTTCTGGAAATTTGTTGGTTTTCTGTTTCAACTTCTAAGATATAGATCCCATTTGGTAGGGTATCTAAACTGATTTCTTGATCTAAACTGGGGTTGGTTTTCAATTGCAGGAAGATTTTCCCATCAAAGCCGTAAATGTTGATGTTTGAAAGGGTCTCACTCGCTTGCACGCGAATGTCCCCTTGTGTTGGGTTTGGATAAACCTTCACTTCAATTTCTTCCCAATTCGTTAGGTTATTTGTACCACATGCTTCGTTACTCGGGGTGCCATCACAGTAGGTGGTGGGGTAAAGTACGGCTTGCTCTTGCATTTCGTTTGCCGGGAGCAAGGCACTTTGGTTGCAGCCCATGACGCCGACCAGAAAGTCGCGGACAAAGCGTTCTGTGCTGTCCATGTAGGCGGCGTTGCTCAAATAAGGAACGTGTGGCGCGTTATTGAAGGTATAGAATTGATTCGTGACACCGATGGCACAGGCTCTTTCGTGTATCATGCGGCTGCCATCTAGGTACATAAGAGGGGTGCCCGGATTCACGATACCTCGATTGTATTTCACCGTTCCATCACTTGTGCCATGAACGGAGCATAGCGGAACGTCGCCTGCCTCTAACCAGTTGTAACGAGCCAAAGCTCCGCAGCCATTAATGACGGCATGCACCGTTGTCGAATAACCAGGATTGCCTGAGTTGCCCTCGAGACCACCCATGTTGGCTAAAGTGCTTGCATTCATGTAATCGCTTAACTCACATGCATCATCGAGATACGCCACATGCAGTGCGGTAATTGCCCCAGCTGAGCTGCCGCCAATGAAAATGTGGTTGGTGTCAATTTGATAGAGATTGCTTGTCTGGGCATCTTTGTAAAAAAAGCGAATGGCAGCTTTGAGGTCTTGAACGGCCCGAACTACTGCTTTGATGGCATTTGCAGAATCAATAGGAAAGAAGCCGAGGCGGTAATCAATACTCGCACAAGCGTAGCCTTTGAGTGCGAATCTTTCTGAAAGTGCTTTGACGTCGGGGTCTGTTTTGCTGCCGCCAATAAAGCTACCGCCGTGAACCCAGATGATCAATGGACGAGCAGCTAAGGTATCGTTAGCGGGCTCGTAAAAATCTAGTTTCAGCACTGTAGTGCTGTTGGCCCAGTTGCTGTTTTGTCCGTAGGTGAGGTTGCTCGTGAGGTTGAATTGTGAAAAAACTGCATCTGCGTAGCGCCCGTTTGAACAAGGGTCTTGTGCGAATACGAAGTTGGTGAGCAGTCCGAAAAATAAAAGTAAGTAGGCGTTTTTCATAGGATAGGTTTGTACATAAAATTAAACTTTTTATATAAAACTTAGGAAAAATTCTTACTTTTCAGAAAACCATATCATGAAAATTGTCATTTTTATTGCCCTCATATTCAGTCTGCTAAGTGTAAGTGCACAAGACTTGCCTGCTTATCAAATTTACAATTCAAAAGGGAAAAAGGTATCCTTTGAACAGATGAGTAAAGCGGCAAATGCGAATGAACTTGTACTTTTTGGTGAATTTCATAATAATCCTATCTCGCATTGGCTGCAATTAGAACTCACCAAACGCATGTATGCCCAACACAGTTCTCATTTGCAGTTAGGTTTTGAAATGTTCGAACAAGACCAGCAAACAATGTTGAGTGCCTATTTAGCCGGAACTATTCCTTCGGAGAAGTTGAAGGATACATTAAGACTTTGGCCCAATTACGCAACAGACTATGCTCCATTAGTCGAATTTGCGAAAGAGAAGGGCTTGAGTTGCGTGGCGTCCAATATCCAAAGAAAATATGCAAGTTTGTTGTTTAAAAAAGGAAGAGCAGCCCTCGACACCTTACCTGAGCAAATCAAGCAACAGATGGTGCCACTGAATTTTGCCTTTGACACGACACTTTCGCAATACCAAGATATGAAACAAATGGGAGCGCACATGGGCCCTGGTATGGGTTGGCGCATGGTTGAGGCGCAGGCCATCAAGGACGCGACCATGGCTCATTTTATCTTGCACAATCCTTGGCGCAAACCCGAGACGGTCCATTTACATTTTAATGGTGCTTACCACTCAGATTTTCATCAGGGCATCATGTGGTATGTTCAAAAGGAGTTTCCCTCAATGCGCATCTTGACCATCAGTACCGTGAGCCAGGACAGCATTCTAAAACTGGATCCTGAGCATCTGGGCCGGGCAGATTTCATCATTTGCGTGCCCACCAACATGACGACCACACATTAATTTACTTCAGCGGAATTCCTCGTGAACTAACAGGGCCAGTTGCTTTGCTCTTCTCTAGGCGAAAAGTGAAGGTGGTGCCCACGCCAACCTGACTAGCTACTTGTATTTGCCCACCATGAGATTCGATGATATGCTTCACGATGGCAAGCCCGAGTCCAGAACCTCCTTCGTTGCGGTTTCTGCTCTTTTCGACTCGGTAAAAACGTTCGAAAAGCCTGGGCAAATGTTCGGGTTCAATACCGTCGCCATCATCTTTAAACTCAATGTTGTAGGTATTGTCAATTTGCAAAACACTAACCATCAATTGCCCGCCGTCTTTTCCATAGGAAATGGCATTGCTGGTTAGATTCAGAAGCACTTGCCCAATTTTATTGCGGTCTGCATTGACATAACAGAAAGGATCAGTGGCTTCTATCCTGAGTCTGAATTGTTTTTCTTTGGCAATGAGCTCTAGTGTTTCGAAAGTTTCTTTCAATAAGTCTAAAAAGTCAAAACTTCTGATTTCTAGCGGAATGCGTTCTAGTTCGAGTTTGGTGAGTTGGTCGAGGTCTTCTAGAATATGGGTCATGCGGTCTGTCGATAAAGCAGCGCGCTCCAAGAATTTTTTGAGAATTTCGGGATCCTCCATTCCGCCCTCGAGCAGCGAATCTATGTAGCCTTGAATCGAGAAAACAGGTGTTTTGAGTTCATGAGCGAGGTTCCCTAAAAATTCTTTACGAAAGGCGGCCTGCTCTTTGAGCTTCTCAATTTCTTGATTGCGTTTTTGCTTCCATTCTTGGACGTCCTGTTCGCCTTGTGCCACCAATTCGTCGATGGTTTGGTCTTTGCGCTGTGCATTGTCAAGGTTCTGAATGCTGCGGTAAATCAAACTCATGCGGTATTGCAAAAAGCGTTTGATAATGAAATAAAAGATGGTATACGCAAAAATCCCGGAAACGAGCGGGATTAAAAAAAGCAAAGTCTTGCTCAGCGTGACAATTTGTAAGTGGACAAATAAAGTGAATAGAAAGCTCAGTACATAAAATAAAATACTGCCACTTAAAATTAAGATACTAGGTCTTGCTTTTCTCACTTGTCATTGAAGGTATATCCGACGCCTTTTATGGTACGAATATACGCATCTCCGAGTTTTTCACGCAATTTTCTGATATGAACATCGATGGTGCGTTCGCCAACGATGGTGTCATTTCCCCAGACTACAGCCAAGATTTGATCTCTATTGAAGACTTTACCTGGTCGGCTCGCCAAGAGCTCTAGTAATTCGAATTCTTTTTTGGGTAATTGGAGTTCTTTGCCTTCTAGTTCCACGACATAACGATCGCGGTCAATGACAATATTCGACGCGCCTTCAGCACCTTCTTTGTTTTTGAGTCGACGCAATAAGGAATCAATTTTGCTGATGAGTAAGCGCGGTCGGATGGGTTTGTTGATGTAGTCGTCGGCACCAGCTTCAAAACCTGCAATTTGAGCGTAGTCTTCTGTGCGGGCTGTTAAAAAAGCGATCACGGGCTGCACCATGTTCAAGTCTTTTCTAATGACCTGACAAGTTTCTATACCATCCATTTTCGGCATCATGACATCGAGTAAGATCAGTGACGGATTGATCTGTTGTACAAGGCGAAGTGCTTCTATACCATTTGTGGCAGTGAATACTTTGTAGCCTTCTTTGCGTACGTTGTACGATAAAAACTCCAAGATATCTGGTTCGTCGTCAACGATCAGTATGGTATGTCCTTTTGCGTTTTCCATCGTCATTTTTTGTTTAAAAAAAGAGGGGGTCTTTCAACCCCCTCTAGATAAGGTTTGATTAGTTGCGAACTACTAAGCGGCGAATACCAACCTGATTGGCGTTCGTTACTTGAATGGTGTAAGTTCCATCGGCCAATTGGCTCACATCGATTGGTAAAGCAACCGCACCAATCGTATTTAAGCTTTCGCTTACTACAATGCGACCCATTGCGTCAATGATTTGTACTGAACCAACTGCTGTGTTGTCAAAAGCAACCAATACTTGAGTACTTGCAGGGTTCGGGTAAACCATCAGGTTCATAGCGTTTGCTTCTTCTAGTCCTACTTCAATGGAGATTTCAAAAGTTGCAGTGCTTGAACAGTTACCGTTGATGGCAGTCAAAACAACAGTGTAGGTACCGTTGGCCGCATAGGCGTGTGTTGGAGCAGTAGCAGAAGAATTGGTGAAATCACCGAAATCCCAAGAGTAAGAAGTAGCTCCTGTCGATGTGTTTGCGAATGTAACCACATTACCAGCAGTTGTAAATGAACCAGCTGCCGTTGGTGTTGCTGTGAAGGTAATGGTTGTAGCAGCAGATTGCCCAACACCGTTACATGCGTTTGCGTTCGTAACGGTTACTGTAACAGTAGCGTTGTCGGTAACTTGGATGCTTTGAGTGGTCTCGCCTGTAGACCAAGAATAGGAATCAGCAGCAGATGACGTAACCGTTACGACATCACCAGAACACGCTTGTGTACTAGATGCGCTGATAGTTGGTGCTGGAGCGTTAGAAACGTTCACAGAAATTGGAGCGGAAGTACTTGCACAACCGTTGGCATCTGTTACGGTAACTGTATAAGAACCTGTTGTTGCTACTGTGATGGTTGCGGTTGTAGCGTTCGTAGACCAAGTGTTGCCGCTAGCAGCGCTAGAAGTGAGGTCTACTGACCCACCTGTACAGAAAGAGGTAGAACCACTTGCAGTAATGGTTGGGGTTGCAGGAAGCGCATTGACAACCACCGTGATGGCTGCGCGCATACTTTCGTCGTTACCAGCGTTTGCCTGGCTCACATAATAAGTGTAAGTACCAGCAGTTGTTGTGCTCGGAACCGGCGCAGTGGTGGTGTATGTTCCACCCGTAGGTTGTGTATACCAACGCAAAGAGTTGCCCGTTAAAGCTGTTGCACTTAAAGCCGTTGCAGTAGCCCCTTGGCAATAAGTAAAGCTATTTGTTGCAACAACAGGGGTCGCTATAGAGTAGAATTTAGGATGCATAAAGTTACCGTTTGTTGCAGCAGTAGATCCTGCCGCAAGTCGAGCATCTGGGGTAGTACCCAAAGCTGTAAAGGCATTCACCCAATTGATTTGAGCAAGAGTTTGCGTTGTATCGTTACCGTCAGGTCCCATGAAAGAAAGGTAGAATGCAGCTGTAGAAGCGGCGCCACCTGAAGTTCCTGCGTTGTAAATTGTATAAGTATTTGGGTTAAAATTGGTCAATGAGTTGTGTGCAAAAACCAATGAATCTCCATTGACATTGTTCACAACAGGTGTACCTTCAATAGACAAGCCTTTTTCCCAACCTGTAACAAGTGAATTCAATACGGATGTGGAAGTATTTCTGCGCAAACGGAAAGCTTTTTCGAACTTTTCTCCGATTGGAAGGGTAACTGTACCGTTTCCGCGAGGGCCTACGATTGTACCGTTAGAGAAGATAGGCATTGTTTTAGGCTGTGCAGCAGAACCTGTTGCATCGTTGTCAGACTCAAAGCAGTTTGAGTCACCAGCGGCATCGGACATATCTTTGTCGCGGATAGAAAGGAAAAACTGTACTTTACCACGGTATCCAAAGTCGGTATCGAAATCGTCGTCAATGCCACGGTAAGCAATAAGGTGCTTGCAATTGACTGTTCCTCCGAACCACTCAAAAGAGTCGTCGCCAGAAAAAGAAACCTGCACGTAATCTACAATTGTTTGGTTACCTACAGAACCAAAGGTAATACCATTGATTTCTTTGTTAGGCTCGAGTGGAATTCCTGCAAATTCTACGCGAACATAGCGTAAAATACCAGAGTAATCGTTGTCGAAGTTGCCACCAAACTGGGAGTCAGTTGTTGGCACAATGCCTTCGATGTTTGCCACACCGCCTGGCTGGTTATTTTTAGCTAAACCTAAAAGAACCAAACCACCCCAGTCGCCTTCGTTACGAGCGCCAACGGCTTCGTTGGAAGTAAAAATAATTGGGTTTGCGGCTGTGCCATCAGCAATAATTTTGGCACCGCGAGTGATCAAGAGTGTTCCTTGTGTTAATTTGTCTCCGCGGATAATGGTTCCGGGTGCAATGGTAAGTGTTGCGTTGTTTTTGACATACACTTTGTTCATGAGTTTTACCACACCACTCCATGTCGTGTTTGTAGTGATGTCAGCAGAAACCGTTGTTACGGTAGCAGGGTATACCGTATTTTCGGGGTCAAAATTTGCCCAGCCTGATGTCCAATCAGTGGCGGGTGTGTTGTCGGTCACTGGAAATGCACCACGGTAAGTTGTGGGTGTCCAGAAAGCATCCTGAGCCATAGCTAAAGAACCAAGGCAAAGGGCAGTTAAGAGGGTGTAAATTTTTTTCATCTTTTTAAATTTTATCTGGAACAAAGTTCTTGTGTTCTCAGTTGGGTCAAGTTATAGCTCCCTTAAGTTTGCTTTAAATGTGTGTTAAGTATTTGGAACAATTCCTTAACATTGACCA
>JAJTGF010000030.1 GCA_021299335.1 Cryomorphaceae bacterium | reverse complement strand
AGCTCATTTTTACTGCCGGCATGCTCAAGGCAGATGAAGCTTTGCAATGGGGCTTGGTTAATGCCGTAGTAGAGCAAAGCGAACTGCTCGCTACCTGCGAGGCCATAGCTCAAAAAATACTGGCAAACTCGCCTTTGGCAATTGCGGCTGCCATTCGCTGTGTCAATGCCGGCTTTACAAGTGGTGTAAACGGCTATGAAGTAGAAATTGAAGAATTTGGCAAATGCTTTGGCACAAAAGATTTCAAAGAAGGCACCACCGCATTTCTAGAAAAACGCAAGCCGAATTTCAGAGGCTAAAGCATGAGCAACCCGATCCGAAAATTAGTTGGCCAGACAGCCATTTACGGCTTACCTTCCATCTTGGGAAGGCTGCTTAACTATTTATTGGTTCCGCTTCACACCTACTATTTTGCCCAAACATCTGACTACGGCGTCATTTCCGAACTCTATGCTTGGGTTGCCTTTTTGATTGTGTTACTCACCTTCGGAATGGAAACCGCTTTCTTTCGCTTTTTGCAAAACGAAGGCGACAAAGACAAGGCTTACGGTGCTGCCTTTTGGTCGGTGGTTGGCATCAACGCCTTTTTTTACCTCATTCTCCTTTACTTCAATAATGATATTGCCTCCGCCTTGCTTTTCGAAGGTCACAACGAATACGTTGTGCTGCTCGGCACGATTGTCATGATTGACGCCATAACCGCCTTGCCACTAGCGCGGCTTCGGGCCGAAGAAAAAGCGTTGCGTTTTGCAGCCATTCAAATGACGAGTATTGGACTCAATATTGCGCTCAACGTCATTGCAATGGTCTTCTTTTTCAGTGCCGAAAGACCAGAAGAGGGCGTTCTTTTTATCTTGCTAGCCAACCTCATTTCGTCTTTAGCCAAACCTCTTTTACTCTACGACAGCATTTTTAAGGTGTTGTTTGTAAGAGACTGGGGGCTCTACAAAAGAATGTGGCGCTATGCGATTCCACTCGTGATTGCCGGTTTTGCCGGGATCATTAATGAAACTTTCGACCGCATTTTGCTCAAGCACCTACTCTACGACCCTGCGGTTCCGGACTCCTTGAACTATGCTGAATCACAAGTCGGCATTTACAGCGCCTGTTACAAATTAGCGATGTTGGTCACAATCATTTTACAGGCTTATCGGTATGCAGCCGAACCCTTCTTTTTCAAGCAAATGCAAAACCAAGATCGCAACACCGTTTATGTACGCGTGATGAACGTGTTTGTGGCCATGGTTTGTGCGGTTTTTCTGTTAGTGAGTCTCAACATTGATATTTTCAAACACTTTATTCAAAAAGAAGCCTATTGGGAGGGCTTGAAAGTTGTGCCTATTTTACTCATGGCGAATGTCTTTTTGGGCATCTACTTCAATCAAAGCATTTGGTATAAACTCAGCGGGAAAACCCAATATGGGGCCTACATCACGATTGTAGGAGCATTGCTCACCATTGCCATTAATGTTTATTACATTCCGCAGTACCAATACATGGCGAGTGCATGGGCCACACTTATAGTCTATGCCACACAAATGCTGCTTTCTTACTGGCTTGGCCAGCGGCATTACCCTATTCCTTACAACGTCAAAAAATTCTTGTTGTATTTAGGCCTCAGTTTATTGCTCTTTTTCATCGGTTCGGCAATTGATTTCAGCAAGCCTATCCTCAATCACTTTTTACACAATCTGTTGGTGCTTGTCTTCATTGGATTTGCTTTTACAATGGAAAAAAGTAGCCTGAAGGCCAGTACCACACACTAATTGAACAATTTCTGCGTTAGGGTGTTTCAATAGCTACCCGAAACGCTTAACTTTGTTCTATGTCAAATCACCCGTACAAGCCCGGCCCCTTTCTTTCCCAAATTACTGTACCGAGCGACCTACGCACGAACTTTACAGAAGAACAACTCCCACAAGTTGCCCAAGAATTGCGTCAATACATCGTCGACGTTATTTCCGAAATCGGCAACTCACACTTTGGCGCATCGCTTGGTGTAGTAGAGCTTACCGTTGCTTTACACTACGCCTTTAACACGCCAGAAGACCAACTCGTCTGGGACGTCGGGCACCAAGCCTACGGACACAAAATATTAACTGGCCGCAGAGAAAAATTCCACACCAACCGCCTCAAAGGTGGTATTTCAGGTTTTCCAAAACGTTCCGAAAGCGAATACGACACCTTCGGTGTTGGGCACTCCTCTACTTCTATTTCAGCCGCTTTAGGAATGGCTGTTGCCAACCACTACAAAGGCGAACCCCAGCGTCAACACATTGCCGTTATTGGCGATGGCGCCATGACCGCAGGCTTGGCATTTGAAGGACTCAACCATGCTGGCTTTGAAAAAGACGCCAACCTCCTCGTTATTCTCAATGACAACTGTATGTCTATTGACCCCAACGTTGGCGCTCTCAAAGAATACCTCACCGACATCACCACTTCGCACACTTATAACAAAGTCAAAGACGAAGTCTGGAAACTCCTCGGAAAAGTCTCCAAGTTTGGCCCAGATGCCCAAACCATTGCCTCCAAAGTTTCTCATGCGCTCAAAGGCACCTTACTGAAACAATCCAACCTATTTGAAGCGCTCAACTTTCGGTATTTTGGCCCTGTAGACGGCCACGACGTCATTGGCTTGGCCAAAGTACTCGCCGATCTAAAGGACATCCCTGGCCCCAAAATCTTACATTGCGTAACACGCAAAGGAGCGGGCTACAAGTTCTCCGAGGAAGGCAACCCAACCAAATGGCACGCGCCAGGGGTTTTCAATAAAGAAACGGGCGAAATCGTCAAAATCGTTCCTAAATCGCCGGAGCCACCTAAATACCAAGACGTTTTTGGCCACAGCATTGTAGAACTCGCCGAAAAAAACGACAAAATCATGGGTGTAACACCCGCCATGCCTTCTGGCTGCTCGCTCAATATCATGATGCAAGCCATGCCCAAACGCGCGTTTGATGTCGGTATCGCCGAACAACACGCCGTTACCTTTAGCGCAGGCCTTGCTACACAAGGAATGGTGCCGTTTTGCAACATCTACTCCTCTTTCATGCAGCGCGCTTTTGACCAAGTGCTGCACGACGTCGCTCTACAAAATCTCAATGTGGTTTTCTGCCTTGATCGGGGCGGCTTAGTTGGGGCGTCATGACCGAATGGAAAACACCTTTCAAAGCTATTCAAATTGGCCAAGGACGCAAAGTCACCTCCGGCGACGACATCGCCATCTTAACGATCGGACACCCAGGTAATTTTGCCCAAAAGGCCATCGATAGCCTCAAAGGTTCTGGTGTTTCTATTGCCCACTACGACATGCGTTTTGTCAAACCACTCGACACCCTACTTTTGCACGAAGTATTCAGTAAATTCAATAAAGTAATTACTGTAGAAGACGGCTGTCTCATGGGTGGTTTCGGCTCGGCAGTACTCGAATTTATGGTAGACCAAAAATACCAAGCAGAAGTCATTCGCCTCGGTATTCCAGACGAGTATATTCACCACGGAACCCAAGAAGAACTCTGGGCCGACTGCGGTTTTGATGCCAAGTCAATCGTCCGAACCATTTCCAGTATTTTCAAACTCGATCAAGAAAAATTTACGCAGCAGCACGTCGGTTAAAACCAAATTATTGTAATTTGGACCAAAACTTTAACGACCACCATGCAAAAAACAAACTACAGCGCCTTCGGAACGCTGATCGTCATCTTTTTCTTTTGGGGCTTTGTAGCCGCTAGTAATTCTATTCTGATTCCTGTTTTCAAGAAAGCGCTTACCTTAACTCAGCTGCAATCTCAGCTGATTGAATTCGCCTTTTACGTGGCCTACACCGTCGGTTCATTGATTTACTTCAGCATTTCCGGCGTGCTCAAGCAAGATATCTTAAATAAAATTGGCTATCGCAACGGCCTCGCTCTAGGTTTATTGATTTCAGCTGCCGGCACACTCCTTTTCATTCCTGCGTCTGCCAATGGCGGTTCTTTTCCGCTTTTGCTCGGGGGTTTATTTATTGTTGGCCTAGGTTTTTCCTTGCAACAAACAGCTGCCAACCCATTGGCTATCCAAATGGGAGATCCGGCCAAAGGGAATGCCCGACTTAGTATGGCTGGCGGTATCAATAACCTCGGTACAACAATTGGCCCTGTCATTCTTTCGTATGCCATTTTTGGTGGCCTTCCAAAAGGAGATGCAACGCTCGATCTTACAGCGGTTCAATTGCCCTATATGATTCTTGGCGCTACCTTCGTTCTCGCTGCAGTATTCTTTAAATTTTCAGCCGTTCCAGACTCCATTGGTGAAGAAAATCAGAATGAACCCGGACAGCTGTGGAACACATTTCGAGAGCCACAAGTTCTTCTTGCCATGATTGCTATTTTCTTGTACGTAGGCGTAGAAGTTGCGACACAAAGCAATTTGCCAGAATTCATGAAACAACATTTAGGTAAAAAAGAAAGTGAAGTGGCGCCTTTCGTATCTTTATTTTGGGCCAGCATGATGATTGGTCGCTGGGCCTCTGCAGCAGGCGTTTTTGAAAAATCTAAAGTTTTTAATCGCGTTATGGGCATCTTCTTGCCGTTGGTGGCATTCGGTATTTTTGCTATAGCCAACACTATTGGCGGCTCAGATGTGTCGTCGTTCATGCCTTACGTAGGTCTCGTATTTGTGCTGATTGCCGCAGATTTTATTTCGAACGGCAACCCTGTTCGACAGCTCGTGCTGTACTCTGCACTTGGGATCATCGCCCTAGTGGTCGGCATTTTCGGTTCGGGATATGTGAGTGTTTTTGCCTTCATTTCAGTGGGTTTATTTTGCAGCACGCTATGGCCCTGCATCTTTACCCTTGGTATCGCCGGTATGGGCACCAAAACAAATATTGCCTCAAGTCTCATGATCTTAATGATTATGGGCGGCGGGGTCATTTCTGTAACGCAAGGTTGGCTATCTGACAACCGTTTACTCGGGATTCAACATTCCTACTGGGTGGGTGTGGCGTGTTTTGCCTACCTGATTTACTTTGCAATGCGCACATCAAGTATTCTAAAAAACAAAGGAATTCATACCTTTGATGCGAGCTCAGGCGGACACTAAAATGGGAATGTACAAAATAGAATTTCACGACTTTTTTACTGCAGCCTTTTCTGTGGACTGCATTATTTTTGGTTATGAAGCTGGGGAAATCAAGGCCCTACTCATCAAGCGCGCTATGGAACCCTATAATAATTATTGGGCCATCCCTGGCGACCTCGTGTATCCCGACGAAGACCTGCCAGTAGCTGCCGAGCGCATTCTCAAGGAACTCACGGGTCTAGACCACATCCAAATGCACCAATCTCAGTCTTTTGGCCATCCTAAAAGACACCCACAAGGGCGCGTGATTACCATCGCGCACTTTGCACTCGTGCGCATTGAAGATTTTCAGGTCAAAGCATCTTCTTGGGCCGATGACATCAGTTGGGTTCCGCTCAACGAAGTTCCTGCGTTGGCTTTTGACCACAACCACATCCTCGAAAGCACCTACGAAATGCTCAAACAAAAGCTGCAAACAGAACCTGTTTGTTTTGATTTATTGCCAGAGCGTTTCACACTCAACGAGTTTCAACAACTTTATGAATTTGCCTTTGAACAAGAAATGGACAAAGCGAATTTTAGAAAGAAAATCAAGTACATCCCGCTCATCGCCCTCAACGAGAAACAAAAAAACGTCAAACATCGTCCGGCTAAACTTTTCACATTTGATCAAGAGACCTACCAGCAACGTTTGCTAGCGAACGAGTATAGCTTCAAAATGTAAAAAATAGTCAGTTATTGTATTTTTTACAATAATGTTTGTATCTTCGGTTCTCGCTTTCACTCATCGCGAAGCGTAAAACAGGTTAATAATCAGGAAACGGAGAGGAGTGTCTCCGTTTCTCTTTTAGTATTGTTCTGGTTTTCACACAATTGACAAAACTTATTGTTATTTGTACAATAATTTAATTTTTAACTATATTTAAGCACTCTAAAACTATAACAACATGATCAGAAAACTAGTCATGGCATTGCTGTGTTGCATCGGTGTCGCGCAAGTCTATGGGCAAACGGTCAGCGGAACCATTCTGAATGAGCGCTCTGAAGCCATCCCCTACGTAAAAATCATTCAGAAGAGCAACAATAAGCCCTTCCTAAGCGATGGAAAAGGCCTCTTCCAAATCCAAGTGAGTGACCTTAACACTGAAATACTTGTTTTCAGTGCAATGGGTTACCAAAAATTGGAAGTTCCTGTAATGGGCAAAACGAACCTAACCGTTGTGCTTCTAGAAGTTGCGCAAGATACCAAAGACGTAGTTGTGGTTGGTTACGGGACTTCAAAAACAAAAGAACTTACGGGTGCTACATCAAAAGTAAAAGGCGAAGACCTCGAAAAAATGAACATGACTCGTATGGATCAAGCACTACAAGGTCAAGTATCCGGTGTCACAGTATCAAGCAATTCTGGCTCACCCGGAGGATCTGCAAATATTCGCATCCGCGGTCTCTCCACTTTCGGCGACAACGACCCGCTCATCTTAGTAGACGGCGTTGTTTATGACTCAGAAGGCCTCAATGCACTCAATCCTTCTGATATCAAGTCAATTAACGTGCTCAAGGATGCAACTGCAGGTATCTACGGTGTGCGGGCTGCCAATGGCGTGATCATCGTTGAAACCAAAAATGGGGCGATCAATCGCAAGCCTAGCATTGAATACAACGGTTATTATGGCGTTCAGCAAACTGCCCGCAAACTCGATTTGCTCACTGCCGAAGAATATGCAGTGATCAAAAACGAGGCTTTTGCTTTTGGCGGCCAAGCCCTGCCTTTTGCCAACACCAATCTCGGTACCGGAACCAGCTGGCAAGATTCCGTATTCAGCTCAGCGCCTGTGCAAAGCCACAACCTTTCACTCAACGGCGGCACGCTCAATACGCGCTATTCTATCGGCCTTGGCTACTTTAACCAAGAAGGTATTGTAGGTGCAGACAAAGCTAATTTTGGTCGCTACAATGCCCGCCTGAATTTCAGTACCGATATGTCTGAGAAACTAAAACTCAACTCTGTTTTGCTTTTCTCCTCCGACATGCGCAGCACACTCCCAGAAAACGGAATCGGTTCGGTACTCTACAACACCATCAACGCCTTCCCGAACGAGCCTGTTTATAGCAGCCCCGGGACTTTCTCCTACATGGAAGAAGTGAGCGATATCATCAATCCAATTGCCCAAATGATGAACCAGTACAACTGGAGCACGGCCAACAAATTTGTGGGTAAAGAAGAATTTATCTATGAATTCAACGAAAATTTGTCTTTCACCAACCGCTTCAACTACAATTACGCCAATGTAGATAGCAAGGTTTTCTCTCCGCTCGTATGGTACGGCGAAGGCAAATACGCCAACACGGCCGTCAATGCTGATCTCGAGTCGCCAGAAGTTGAAATTGCAGACAGCGTCTTCATTACAAGAGGGGCGGCTGTTTACGAAGAGCGTTCCACTTTCCTGGATCTGACCTACGAGAGCTTCTTGAACTACGAAAAGACGTGGAATGAAACACATAAAGTAAAAGGAACACTTGGCGCGTCTGTTTTTGAGCGCAAAGGGCAGTCGTTGAACGGCGTTGCTTTTGGGATTCCGAATAACTCTATTGACTACGCTGATATTTCAGCCAACACAGCTCAAGGTGGTTATCTCAACAACGTCAATTCTTGGGAGTTCAAAGAGCGCTTGCTTTCTACTTTCTTACGTGCAGAATACGCCTACAAAGAAAAATACCTCGTCTCTGGTATCTTGCGCCGCGATGGCTCAAGCAAGTTTGGCCCAAACAGCCGCTGGGGTATTTTCCCGACGATATCTGGAGGATGGCTCTTGTCTGACGAAGCCTTTTTCAAGAGCAAAAGCATCGATTTCTTGAAGTTGCGCATGAGCTACGGTGTGTCTGGAAACGACCAAATTCCCAACTTTGCCTATCGCGCACTACTCAATGGCGAAGGAGTTTACGTATTTGACGACCTCATCACACAAGGGGTAGCAATTGGCCGCCCAGCCAACCCAGACTTGAAGTGGGAAACCACGCGTCAGTTCAATGTTGGGCTCGACCTCACATGGTTGAAAGTCATCAATTTTACAACCAACTATTTCATTAAAAACACCAATGACCTGCTCTTCCAACCAGATGTATCTGCGCTCTTAGGATCTTATGGCCCTGGTGGATACCCTCCAATTATCAATGCCGGAGATGTGTCGAATAAAGGCTGGGAGTTTGAGATCGCTTACCAGTCAGATAAAAAGAACCTCTTGCAAACTAACCTGAACTTCAACCTCACCACCATCAACAACAAAGTAGTGAGTGTGCCAACAGGTGTACAATACATCCCTGGCGCAAGCTTTAGTGTAGGGGGCGATGTAGCTACCCGTTTCCAAGAAGGTTATGAAATTGGCTACTTCTTTGGTTACCAAACTGCTGGCGTTTTCCAAACACAAGAAGAAATTGACAACGCTGCTGTGGTACAAGAAGGTGCTCAGCCCGGAGACCTCATTTTTGTCGATCAAAATGACGACGGCAAAATCAATTTCTCAGATGACTCAGACAAAACCAACCTTGGGTCTGCGATCCCAGACTTTACCATGGGTTTTGCCTTTAATTTCAAGCTCCACGGCTTCGATTTATCAGGAAACGTCTATGCAGCGCTTGGTCAGGAAATCATTCGCAACTACGAGCGCCAGCAACCATATGCCAACCAATTGGCTTACGTTATTGACCGCTGGACCGGACCGGGCTCTACCAACGAACATCCGCGCCTCACTACTGGCCCGACCAACAACAATTTGTTCTCTGACTACTTCGTAGAAGATGGCTCGTTTGTCCGCTTGCGCAATTTGCAGTTTGGATACACCTTGCCAAGCACTGTTTTGCGCAAAATACACGTTGAATCGCTCCGCGTTTATGTTGCCGCCAACAACCTCATCACCCTCACTCGCTACATGGGCTTTGATCCCGATTTAGGGTCTTCTAGTGTATTATCTGCGGGTGTAGACTACGGCATGTACCCACAAGCGCGTTCGTTAATGAGCGGCCTTCAAATCAAATTTTAAGATTCAAGTCATGAAAAAACTCATCTATATTACCTTGGCATTTGCAGCGATAGTTACATTGCCAGCTTGTGAAAAATTCTTGTCTGTTGACCCGCCATATGCGCAAGACGCCGAAAACTTCTTTCAAACACCCGAAGATTACGAACGCGCGCTTGTTGGAGCTTACGATTTATTACAAAGTTCATTTCTCTCACTTTGGATAGGTGAAATCGCTTCTGACAACGCCATTGCTGGTGGTGAAAGTGTCAATGATAGCAAAGGCCTTCACGACCTTGATAACATGACGCATGGTGGTGTCAATGCTGAATTGCGCAGTGTGTTCCGCTGGAATTACACAGGTATTACTCGTGCCAACTACATTCTCGAGCACCAAGACAACATCGATTTTCCAGGAAAAGCCCACATCTTAGCCGAAGCTAAGTTCTTGCGTGCATACTACTATTTTGAATTAGTGAAATTCTTTGGTGACGTGCCACTGATCATCGACAAGCGCATCGGTATCATTGCAGCAGCAGCGGTTCTCAACCCAGTTGCAGCGCAAAAAGGACGCGCTACACGAGGTGCGGCCAAATCGCTTCTTGGTAAAGTTTACCTGTACCAAAATAAATTCACCGAAGCAGCAGCTATCTTAGAAGAAGTCATTGCATCTGGACAATACAGCCTCTATCAAGATTACAGCACACTTTTCAGTGTTGCAGCAGAGGGTAATCCAGAAACCATCTTCGACATTGAATACACAGGTCTCGAGGGCGGAAGCTACGGCTGCTTGATTTGTCTTGAGGGCAATGCTGCAGTAGGTTTCCAAGGGATTCGACAATACAACGGCCCCGTTTACGGCGATGGCAACTCTTACAACTTGCCAACCCCGGAACTCTACGCTGCCTTCTCGCCTATTGACGTACGCCGCGCTGCAACCGTACTCGATATCGATGCGTTCATTGCAGCCCAACCAAATGCAGCTTCCATTACCTACGCAATTGGTGCGGGTGGACATACGGGCTACTACAACAACAAATACATCAAGCGCCAAGGCGAAATAGGCTTGCCTGACAACGACTTAACCAGTCCTGTGAACTACCGCGTACTGCGCTATGCCGATGTGCTCTTGATGGCTGCTGAAGCCAATTACCAAATTGGCAACGCCTCGCGCGCCACCCAATTGGTCAATCAAATACGTCAGCGCGCAGGCATTCCTGGGGCGTCAGTGAACAACATCGAAAAAGTATACCTCGAGCGCCGCCTAGAACTTTCTGGCGAAGGCCACCGCTTTTTTGACCTCGTTCGAACAGGACAGGCCGCACAATATATCCCTGGCTTTGTTACTGGAAAGCATGAATTATTCCCGATTCCCCAAGTAGAGATTGACCTCGCAGGTGGAAACTGGACCCAAAACCCTGGTTATTAATTATTTAGATCAGAAAACATGAAAACATTATTGCTTAGTATTCTTACTGTTGGTCTTGCACTCGTTGCCTGCCAAAAATACGAACCAACTCTTGGGCCAGCCCCCTCCGCCGAAGATGCCCAGTTCACCATGACTGTATCTGCAGCCAATGAAAATATCATTGAACTGAGCGCAAGCAACCCCAATATTCAGTGCGTTTGGGATTTTGGGAATGGCACCAAAGCACAAGGCGCAAACGTAACTGCCACTTACCCTTATGCGGGCACTTACACCATCAAATTAACCGTGTTCGCCAAAGGAGGAAGCAGAAGTTCAAGCCAACAAGTAACCATCGCCAATGATGACCTCGGTTTGCTGAACAATCCTTTTTACACCATGTTGACAGGTGGCGTGAATGGCCCCGGATACAAAACTTGGATAGTTGATTCTGCCGCAGCCGGACACATGGGCGTCGGTCCAGATCCGGAAAGCGCACTTGGTGCTACGCCAGAATGGTGGGCTGCTGGCCCAGGAGAGAAGCCAGGCTGTGGACTGTATAACGACCAATATGTCTTCCACTTGAATGCCTTTAAATTCGACATGATTACCAACGGAGATATCTATCTTCACAATTCATTGGCTACCTCTTTTCCTGGTTCTTTTCAAAATTTAGGAGATTTTACAGCACCCTTCGATGATCAATTGAACGAAAGTTGGCTGCTCACAGAAGGGGCTGAAAACACGATTACCATCTCAGGAAATGCCTTTATGGGCTTCTTTACTGGGCCAAAAGTTTACCGCATTTTATCCATTACAGATTCCACAATGCACCTCCAATATGGGCATCATGCCGGTGGCCTGAAGTGGTATCTTAAACTCAAGACGCTTTAAACCCATCCCATGAAAATCATGACTTTTCTTCTACTCAGTCTCGCACTATTTTCCTGCGAACCAGATGTGCCAAAACCCGCAGGCAAACCCAGTAACCTGAATACTCAACTGACCATTACCAATGGTGAAGTACATGTTTTGGCCACTGCAGACAGCGCTAACTTTTATACCGTCACCTTCTACGACAACAACGACACGGTTACTGTAGAAACCCAAGATGGGGAAGCGGTTCATGTTTTCAATACATCGGGAACCTATCAAATTCGTACCCGTGCACACACCACACAAGCCAGTTATATTGAAAAAACGGAACAAGTGCTTATTGAAATAAGTACGGGTAACACAGGTGCACCCACTTCAGGTTACATCAGCCCCCTTACTTACCCCAATTATACACTAGTTTGGCAAGATGAGTTCAACGGCGCAAGCTTGTCCTCAGACTGGACCTACGATCTTGGTACGGGCAGCTGGGGCTGGGGCAACAACGAATTACAATACTACAAACAAGAAAACGCAGTAGTTTCAGACGGTATTCTTACCATTACCGCCAAAAACGAAAACTTTAATACCTCCAATTATACGTCAAGTCGACTCAAAACCCAAGGGCTCAAGTCTTGGAAATATGGGCGCATTGACGTCAGAGCGGCGCTTCCTTACGGCCAAGGCATTTGGCCGGCCATTTGGATGCTCGGCGACAACATTACCAGTGCTGGCTGGCCTGCATGCGGAGAAATCGACATTATGGAGCTGATTGGTGGCGCAGGTGCCAATGACCGTACTATTCATGGAACGGTTCACTGGAGCAATGCCGGAACCCACGCTCAATACGGAGGCAGCAAATCCCTCACCTCAGGTAAATTTGCTGACAACTTTCATGTGTTTTCAATCGTCTGGGATGCGAATTCCATTCATTGGTTGCTAGACAACGTAGAGTACCATTCTGTAGATACTAGCCCTGCAGAACTCGACGAATTCCGCGAGAAATTCTTTATCATTCTCAATGTTGCCGTCGGTGGAAACTGGCCGGGCTCACCTGATGCCAGCACCATTTTCCCGCAAAAAATGTATGTCGATTACGTTCGCGTCTTCCAATAACATCGCTTTTTTATGAAGATCTTCAGTTTTCTTTTTTTAACTTTTTTATTTTTTGGTTTTTCGAGCTCTGAAAAACTCTACTTCACTGAACCCAGCGCTGCCGATATAGAAAGCCTCCTTGCACAAATGAGTATCGAGGAAAAAGTTGGGCAAACTTGTCAAATTACGCTAGATGCCATTCACCGCACCGATGAAAAAGGGCAAGCGCTCGTTCCCGCACAAATTGATCAAGCGAAACTCAAGGAAGCACTAGAAACTTATCATGTTGGATCTATTTTAAACGTAGGAGCACATACACTTACTCGCGAGGAATGGAAGTCCATCATGACAGACGTCCATGCGCCTTACCTCAAAAAAGAACAAAACATCCCTATTCTTTACGGGATTGATGCTATTCACGGTGTCAATTACACAGTTGGCGGCACGCTTTTCCCTCAGGAAATTGGCTTGGCCGCCACATGGAACACCGAACTCGCTCGTCAGATGGGAGAGGTAACTGCTTATGAGTGCCGTGCGTCTGGCATTCCATGGAACTTCTCACCGGTTCTTGACTTAGGTCGCCAACCGCTTTGGTCGCGTCACTTTGAAACACTCGGCGAAGACCCCGTATTAGGGACGCAAATGGGCGCTGCACTCGTTGAAGGCTATCAAGGAAAAGGAACGCGTGTAGATGAGTTTCATGCTGCCGCTTGTCTCAAGCATTTTGTGGGGTACAGCGCCAGTTTCACCGGCCGCGACCGCACCCCAGCGTTTATTCCAGAAAAATACATGCAAGAATTGTATTTACCTGCTTTTAAAGCTGCTGTTCAAAAAGGGGCGCTCACCCTCATGATCAATTCTGGTGTCGTGAATGGTATTCCTGGCCATGCCAATTACCAACTGCTCACGCAAACCCTCAAAAAAGATTGGGGATTCAAAGGTTTTGTGGTTTCAGACTGGGAAGATTTCATCATGTTACACACCGTTCACCGCACAGCTCCTTCTATAGCCGAAGCGGCCATTCAAGCCTTCAATGCAGGCGTAGACATGAGTATGGTGCCTTCTAACCCACAATACAAAACTTACTGTCAAGACATGGTCAAAGCGGTAAAGGAAGGTAAAATTTCAATGGATAGATTAAACGATGCTGTCAGAAGAATTCTTTATGTCAAAAACCAACTAGGGCTTTTCGATAACCCGCTTCCCGATCTAAGTAAATACCCTCTGTTTGGAAGTCAAACTTTCAAAAATATCGCTAAACAAGCTGCTTTAGAATCGATTACTTTGCTCAAAAACAAGGATGGCTTGCTTCCTCTAAATGAAAAACAACGCATTCTTGTAGCAGGGCCTGGTGCAGCAAGTATCAATATGCTCAACGGTGCATGGACACACACTTGGCAAGGGATGGACACCAACTACAATACCCAAGGCGTCTTGAACATCTATCAAGCGCTTAAATTTCAATACCCCTCCTCCGCCATTTCCTATCAGAAAGGTGTTGAATTATATCTAGATAAAGACTTCGAAGCCTCTCGTTTCGTGGGGCTAGACGCCTATAAAAAAGCACTCAAGAAAAACGACATCATTGTCATTTGTGTTGGTGAGTTGCCTTCTACCGAAAAACCAGGCGATATCAGAAGTTTACAGCTCGACGACAAACAAAAAGAATTGGTGCGCTTGGCAAAAGCAGCCAAGAAAAAAGTCGTTTTGGTCTTGTTAGAAGCACGACCGCGCATCATTAATGACATCGAGCCCCTCTGCGATGCCATCATCCAAGCTTACTTACCAGGTGATCAAGGAGGCCTTGCACTTGCAGAACTCGTTACAGGAAAAGCCGATTTCACTGGTCGCTTGCCTTATACCTACCCGCGCTACGACGGCGTCATCGAATTCTACGACCACCCGCGCAGCGTAGACCGCTCCAAATCTGGCGATTTCTCTGCTTACAACCCGCAATGGGACTTCGGTTTTGGTTTATCTTATAAAGCCGCAACGATCAATGGCATGCGTTTCGATGTCAAAGACGAGCAAAAAGGTACGTTTAGTATTCAAGTCAATGTGAGCAATCCACACAACCAAGAAATAACTACAGTTGTTCCTATTTACCTCAGCGACTTATACGCTTCAACCACACCTGAAAATAAAAGATTGATTGACTTTTATAAAGTGAAGCTACGACCAGGTGAAAACAAAACGCTTGAATTCTCTTTTGATGCAAATACTTTGAAACGAATCAGCGCCGATGGAAAATGGCGTGCCGAAAAAGGAACTTTTGAAATTTTCTGTGGTAAAGAAAAACTCACTTTTGAACTTTTTAACGATTTATTGTTTTAACTGATAACGAGTGCTTTAAGCAAGGAATTTTTTGCTTATTGTATTTTTTACTATATTTAACCCGTTCTTTTAATTATGAACTCTAAAACCCCTAAAAATTAACAACATGAAAAAACTGTACTTTTTACTTTTTGCTCCTATTTTGAGTTTTTCGGCTCAGATAGAAGGAACCTGGAAGCTTGCGCCTCAAGCTGCTGCTCTTGGCGTTGGTCCGGGTCTTGGAAACACAAGCTGGTGGTCCAACAGCGCAGGTGATGTCACTACGCGCGCATGTCTTTTCGACGACTCTATTAAATTCGAAGCGAATGGCAACATGACGCACTACATGAATGGTTCTACTTGGCTAGAAGCATGGCAAGGCGCGCCTGAAGGTTGTGGTGCTCCTATCGCTCCGCACGTTGGAGGTGCTGCAACGTATGCTTATGATGCAACAGCCGGTACACTTACTGTAAACGGTTTGGGTGCTCATATTGGTTTGGCCAAAGTGATCAACGGTGCTGAAATCTCTAGCCCTTCTGCCGCTGTAAGTTCAATTACTTACAACGTAGCCATCTCTAACGGTGGAAACACTCTTACTGCTGACATCAACTTTGGTCCAGGATGGTGGCGTTTTGTTTACCAACGCACTGTTCCACTTGCTGTTCAAGACTACAACGTTAAATTCCGCGTAGATATGTCACAATACACAGGTTCTTTAACTGGTGGTGTGTTCGTAAACGGTTCTTTCAACGGCTGGTGTGGTACTTGTAACCCAATGACCGACATGGGTAACGGAATGTGGGAAACTACACTTCCTTTGTCACCAGGTGCAATTGAATACAAATTCACGATTGACGGCTGGAACGCTCAAGAAGAATTCACAGGTTCAGAAACTTGTATTGACCCTGTCAATGATGGTTTCAACAACCGCTACCACGTAGTTGCTGGCGACGTTACTTTGCCTAACGTATGTTTTGCAAGCTGCGACGTTTGTACCAATAACGTTACTTTCTCTGTTGACATGAACGATTACATTGCTGCTGGTGGTTCTACCACTCCTGGTGTATTCTTAAACGGTAACTTCAATGGTTGGTGCGGATCATGTACGCCAATGACAGACGCTAACGGCGACAACGTTTGGGATATTACTGTTCCACTTGCTGCTGGCGCAATCGAATACAAATTTACTGTTGACGGCTGGAACGATTCAGAGCAATTCGACGCTACTGCAACTTGTATTGACCCTGTGAACGACGGTTTCAACAACCGCTACTATGTTGTTGCAGCTGTAGCTACACTTCCTGAAGTATGCTGGGAAAGCTGTGAAGACTGTACTACAGGACTTACAGAAAACACAGCTGCAGTTGCTATCTACCCTAACCCAGTTAGCAGCATCATGACTGTACAAGCTACTGAAGCGATGCAACAAATCCGCATCGTTGACCTAACAGGTAAAGTAGTTGCAGCATTTGTTGGCAACGGTCTTACTCAAGAAATCAGCGTAGAAGACCTCAAAGCAGGTATCTACACTATCCAAGTTGTAACTACTGCAGGTAATAGCAGCAAGCAATTTGTGAAAAAATAAGAAGTTGATTGATGAAAAGGAGGGGCTTTCGAAAGAGGCCCCTTTTTTGTTGCCTACAATCGCCGTTCTATGCGTATTTTTGCACCATGGATCACGATATCGAACTCCGCTTTCAAAAACTTCAAAAACACCTCGAGAAAGACTTCGGGCCAGGTATGGACATGTCCACATTCTTATTCTTGGTCGGTGTCAATGAATTGGGCATGGGTCACCAAACGTTTTCCAAACAACAAAAAATGGAGCTCATGCATATTGCCATTTGCACACTACTTGAGCCCTACGGATATTACACTTTCAACGGGCGAGATGCCGACCTCTGGCCGCATTTTATCCTCAACCAACAACTCCCGCCACTCAATCACCAACAGCAACAACATTTGCTCAAAGAAGCGCTCCTAGACTATTTCATCAAAAATGAATACTATCATGAAATTACCGAGACTATTTGATGTAATTTTGTAACGATGTCCGAAGCCACTATCAAAACGCCGTCTATTTTTAAAACCTACCTGGTTTTTACCAAGTTTAGGCTTTCGTTTTTAGTGATCCTCTCGGCTCTGAGCGGCTACTTATTTGCAGGTGGTAAAGATTGGCTAGAAATCGCCTACCTCATGCTCGGTGGCACACTTGTTACGGGTGCCTCAAATGGTGCCAATCAGATTTGGGAGCGAGACCTCGATCAAATCATGAACCGCACCAACCGCAGGCCTTTGCCAACCGGTCAAATGCAGCTCAAAGAGGCTTATATAGTCGTCATTTTATTTCTCGTAATCGGGACCTCCCTGCTTTACCTCATCAATCTCAAAAGCGCGCTCTTGGGTCTTCTCGCCTTTGTAAGCTATGTTTTTGTCTACACCCCGCTCAAACAAATTACGCCTTGGGCAGTTTTTGTAGGAGCCTTCCCTGGTGCAATCCCTCCATTTCTTGGTGCTATCTCCGCTACCGACTCTTTTGGCTTCATTCCTGGCATTCTCTTCTTTGTGCAGTTTACTTGGCAATTCCCACATTTTTGGGCCATTGCATGGGTACTCTACGACGACTACAAAAAAGCCGGATTTTCTTTATTGCCCTCCAAAACCGGAAAAGACAAAGCTTCTGCCTTTCAAATTATGGCTTATTCGCTCGCGCTCATCCCTTTTAGCCTCATGCCCTGGATCCTTGGCTGGACGGGCAATATAACCTTAATTGCCGCCAGTCTTCTGGGAATTTGGTTCTTTTATTTAGCTTACAAATTATATTATAGTTGTGAAACTGCTGATGCGCGTAAACTCATGTTCGCCTCGTTTGTTTATTTACCGATCATACAATTCATTTATGTGTTTGATCGCACCGATCGCTTTGTTGAATTATTAAAATCATTATCATGAATTACGAAAATGACATGAACCCTGAAGTCAGGGAAAAAATGAAGAAAAACCTAGTCTACGTCGGGATCTTCAGCATCGTGATGCTCTTTGCCGGGCTCACTTCTGGGTATTATGTTTCAATGGGCAAATCTTTTTGGCTCAAATACCCTATGCCAAGTGGTTTTTACCTCAGCACCCTCTTTATTGCGTTGAGTTCACTCAGTTTTTGGTGGGCCATTCAAGGCGCCAAAAAGGACAAGCAAGGGCAACTCAAAGGCGCTATGGCTGCTACTTTGCTTTTCGGAGCAGCTTTCATTTACTATCAATTCCAAGGTTACGGGCAACTGATCGACAACGGCGTCAATCCAGTTAATGATATGCTTGTCACCAACGGTCGTTACGGAGACTACTACGAGTTCAAATACAAAGGAAATCTTGTGGCTGTGGATGGCAACGAATACTTGGTCAACGGCAAACCCATTAGCGATAATGAATTCAAAAAAATCCAAGCCTATTTCAAGCAATTTGAAAAGATCAGACACAACAGTCCATTGCGCGTGCGTCAACCAAATGCACAGATCGAATTGTATTACAATGGCAATCCAGTGCTGGTTAAAAATAGTTTCTTGTATGCCAACGACAGCACACAACTCACTTATTCCGATGAAGTGCGTCTGAGTGAGCTCGCAGTTCATATCGGTGACAAACGCGGCGATTTCTTCGCTCGCGGTACTTACGGTAAAGACTTCACCATTTACTATTCTGGCAAAGCGCTAGATTACGAAAACCGCCAACTCAAGTACAACGGAACCGTTTTAAAGCCACACTTACAACTAAGTGCAATGCAAGCCTCTGATTCTGCATCGGCCTATCTTTACCTGATTACCTTTGTACACCTCCTGCATGTTTTTATTGCCTTGCTTTATTTAGTAAAAGTTGCAATTGCTTCATTTACAGGCAAGTTCTCTTCTCAAAATCATCTTTCACTCAGATTGAGCAGCATCTTCTGGCACTTTTTGGGGCTTTTATGGCTGTATTTACTCGTCTTTTTGATTTTTATTCACTAAACTTGCACAAAAATTTCTCTTAAAATGGCCGGACATTCTGCTCAACTAGACGCCAAAACACTATGGGGTGGTAAAGAATCCCCTTTCCAAACAAGTTATGGCAAACTAATGATGTGGTTCTTCCTCGTTTCGGATGCGCTCACATTCACTGGTTTATTAATTGCTTACGGTTTCACACGCCACGATGCCCAAGATGCATGGCCAATTGGTGAAGAAACCTTTAATTCGATGCCTTTCTTGGGTCACGGCTATCCGCTCCTTTACGTAGCACTCATGACCTTCATTCTCATCGTATCTTCCGTTACTATGGTACTAGCCGTAGAAGCTGGTCACCGCATGGACCGCAAAGGAGTTACCAAATGGATGATCGCTACCATCATTGGTGGCTTCTTCTTCTTGGGCTCACAAGCTTGGGAGTGGTCTCACTTTATCCACGGATCAGAATTCGGTAAAATTGAGCTCTCTGACGGGTCTGTTGCCATTGTTAAAGGTCATTTCGGAGAAATCAACAACTTTAAAGTGATAGAAGCCGGCGAAAAATACAAGGTTGGCGCCGTTATCAAAGAAGACCTCATGCATCAATTTCAGCACGCCGCTGAAAAAGGTCATTTAGAAGGTGGCAACATCCGCTTGGCCGACGGCTCAGTCGCTAAAATCAACAAAGCGCATGACCACGACATGAAGCTCATCATTAAAAAAAGTGGTAAACTTCAAAAAGTTGGTGGCAAAGAAATTACTGGTAAAGACGCTGAGAAATTATACTATGAAGCACTTTACTCAGGCGAGAAAAACCGCGTTATCTACGGAGCCAACATGAAACAAAACGAATACGGCCCACAACAATACGCGCAGTTCTTTTTCTTCATTACCGGGTTCCACGGGTTCCACGTATTTTCTGGCGTCATCATCAACATCCTTATTTTACTTGGCGTTTTGGCCGGAACCTACCACAAGCGTGGTCACTACGAAATGGTCGAAAAAACAGGCTTGTACTGGCACTTCGTTGACCTCGTTTGGGTCTTCGTATTTACCTTCTTTTATTTATTATAATTCTCTCAATTACTTCACATCATGGAAAGAGACGACCTAATAGAATACTCCTTACACGCGCATCACGACGAAGCTAAAGGAAAAGAAATTCGCTCCAAGATTTATAAAGTCACCCTTTTACTCACCATTATCACGGTTATTGAAGTGTTTATTGGCGCGAGCATCAAGCAGTCTTCTGATTGGTGGACAACCGTCAAAATCATCTTCATCTTGCTAACATTGCTCAAAGCAGGATACATTGTTATGGTCTTTATGCACCTAGGCGACGAACGCAAATACATGCGCAACGTCATCCTTATCCCCTACTTTATTTTTGTTCTTTACCTGATTTTCATCGCACTTTGGGAGGGTGCTGCCGTTGGCAGTGTCTGGGAAACTATGTGGCAATAAATCATGGAAGAACAAGTTGCTACCCGAAGTAAAAAGAGGTCTATTTTAGCACTCTCTCTGGTATTTGGGCCAGCACTTTTCTTGATATTCATCGCAACGCGTGGCTGTGACCACCGTTTCAAACAATTAGCAGATTACGGGTTGGTGAAAGCACCAACCTTTTCTGTTTACAACCATAAGGGGAAACAACAACTCAGCCTTCGAGACTACCAAAATCAGGTCGTCATCATCACTACCCTTCAAACGACATGTCCACATCAGTGCGGCTTGGCTTTTTTTCCGCTCACCCAAAATCTATACAAAGACCTGCGCACCAACAAACGCAAAAAGCTCAAGCAAGTGCGCCTGCTCTCCATTGTAGTAGATTCACTCGGAAGACCTGTTAGCGAAGCTGTAATTCTCGATATTCAAGATATGTTGCGCAGCCGTGTTGAAGGTTATGACCCCGAACTTTGGCAATTGGTCAGCGCTGATCCGGCCGTCTTTTACGACCTTACCAATAACGGTCAAAAACTCATTGTCAAAGATGCAAAATACTTTGGAGGTGTTTCTTACAACGAACTCATCATGCTCCTTGACAAAAAAAACCATTTGCGCATGGTGCTCAATGGCCATACAGAAGGCATGATTCGTAAAATGAAGGAGCATCTTGCCCTTTTAATGAAACAATACGACAAAGAACGTGCTCAAAAACAACATTAACTGGCTTTTCGTGTCGCTGTTAGTGGCGTTCTCCTGCTCGCAAGAGCATCCAAGAAAGCTCCCCTATCTTGGGAACTATGACGTTGCATATCACCAGAAAAATGGAAAAACAGTTACTGACACCATTTACCAACGCATCCCTTATTTTCAGTTCTTCAATGAAGATTCTATCCTCGTGGATAACAAATCTTTTGCGGGAAAGGTCTGGATCAGCGAATTCTTCTTTGCCAATTGCCAAAGCATTTGTCCAATTATGAATACACAGCTCAAGGTAGTTGAAAAAACGCTCCAAGCTTATCGTAAAGACATTCAATACCTTTCTTTTACCATCGACCCAACAAACGACACCCCAAGCGCCTTGAAACGACACAAAAGACGTTTGGGAATTAGCAATCCCAATTGGGACTTTCTCACGGGCAACGAGGCTTTTACACACCAACTTGGCATCGAGAACTTTCTCATATTTGCCGGTCGTGAAGCGGAAGCCCAAGGTGGTTATGCACACTCCGGAGCATTTACCCTTGTTGACAAAAAAGGCTATGTTAGGGGAGTTTATGAAGTGGTTCAACCAGATTTAAGCGTCAACAAAAAAGAATTTGAGCGGTTAATTAATGATGTACAAACACTTTTTACCTATGAATACAACTACCAACCCCAATAAAACCAATCTACGCAAGTGGATTGTTGCTGTATCTATCGTCATACCTATCGCTGTAGCCGCCTTGTTTGGGATCAAAGTTGACGGTGTTGACTTTTCTTTTCTGCCCCCAATTTATGCAAGCATCAATGGAATTACCGCCGTCTTGCTCCTTTTAGCGCTCTTTTTCATCAAAAATGGAAAAGTACAACTGCACCAAAAAACCATTCAGGTTTCGCTAGCCCTCAGCGTGCTCTTTTTGCTGTGCTATGTCGCTTACCACATGACCTCCGACTCCACGCTTTACGGCGATTTAGATGCCAATGGAAAACTAGATGAAATTGAGCTCCATTATGTGGAATCTTCCCGATTGGCCTATATTATTTTATTGCTTTCACACATTACACTCAGTGTGGCCGTTATTCCCGTTGTGTTGTTCACCTATCTTCACGCATGGGAGGGGAACTATCAAAAACACAAAAAATGGGCAAAATTTGCGTTTCCCATTTGGTTATATGTTGCCGTCACAGGCGTCATTGTTTATTTGATGATTTCGCCCTACTATCCGCAGTAAAATTTGCGTATCTTTCGATAAACTTAATCAATTACCATGGCTTATCTGCACCTCCTCAGCAATCACATTCCAATTATCGGCTCTCTTTTTGGCGTTCTTTTACTCGTTTTGGCCTTGTTTAAACCCAATTTGAACACCACCTTGAGCGCTTACTTGATTTTACTACTCAGTGGCCTTGGCGGTCTTGTTGCTTATTTCACCGGTGAGCCCGCAGAGGAAAGCGTAGAACACATCCGGGGTATTTCACATAAAGTCATTCACATCCATGAAGAAATGGCCGAGAATTCCTTGATTTTCGTATTTCTCTTGACCGCTGCCTCAATAATTGGGCTTTGGGCAGAACGTTCCAAATGGGAAAGCACTAAAAAGATTGAGCGGGTCACGCTCGTTATCGGAATCATTGCTTTTATATTATTTGCTTTTACCGGCTACTTAGGTGGTCATATCCGACATGGCGCATAACACTCTCGACTCCAAGCAACATCGTTATGACAAAGCCTATTTGCGCTTAGCGGCAAGTTGGGCGAGGCTTTCTCATTGCCAAAGAAAACAAGTGGGCGCTATTATTGTCAAAGACGCCATCATCATTTCGGATGGCTATAACGGCACTCCAGCAGGTTTTGATAATTGTTGCGAAGACGACAACAATCAAACGCATTGGTATGTGCTTCATGCGGAGGCAAATGCGATCTTAAAAGTAGCGCGATCTACCAATAATTGTAAAGATGCTACCCTTTATTTGACGCACTCTCCCTGTAAAGACTGCAGTAAACTCGTCTTGCAATCGGGCATCACGCGCTTGGTTTATCAAGAGGCCTACAAAGACCTATCCGGCGTTGAATTCCTGAAGTCTGCCGGTTTAGAAGTCTCACAAATTGAAAATATTGACGATGTCTGAAGAAGGACCAAGACCTCTTTACTGGCTACCCATTGTACTCACAACCGTGGGCGCCCTAGGCATATGGGTAGGCAGCAACCTTTTTGGGACAAGTAGCAACAATAGCAAAGAACTGCAAAAACTCGAACAGATCTTTCAGGTGCTTGACCAACAATACGTCGATAAAATCAACAAGGAAGAAATCTTCGAAAAGACGATTTCAGAAATGCTCCACAAACTCGATCCGCACAGCAACTATATTTCCGCTAAAAACCTCAAATTACTCGACGAACAAACCAATGCCGCATTTGGAGGCATTGGCGTGCGTTTCTTGTTGTTCCGCGACACTATCTGTGTCACGCACGTCAATTCGCTTTCTCCGGCCTCCTATGGGGGTTTAAAGCGCGGCGACCGCATTATTGCGATCAACGGAAAATCATCGGTAGGTAAATCCATCACGAATGAAAAGGTCATGGCAAGGCTCAAAGGGGTTCCAGACACAGAAGTTAAGGTTACCATCTACCGCAAAGGAAAAAAACTTCAAAAAACCCTTGTGCGCAACACCATTCCGATTGCCACAGTGCCGGCATACTACATGATTGACAAAGAAACGGGATACATACAAATCACTCAGTTTTCGCTACCAACAGCTCAAGAATTTCATATGGCTGCACTTCAACTCAAGGCGAAAGGAATGAAAAAACTCCTCTTAGATCTTCGCGGCAATGGCGGCGGCACAATGGAGTCTGCGATTCAAATTGCCGATGAATTTTTACCAAGTGGTTACCTCATCTTGAGTTCAAAAGGACTTCACAGCGAAGAAAAAAAATACCGCGCTACCACAGAAGGAATTCTTGAAAAAACCAAAACAGTAGTGCTCATTGACGCACAATCGGCTTCGGCAAGCGAAATATTAGCGGGCGCACTACAAGACAACGACCGCGCAACAATTGTAGGCCGCCGCTCTTACGGCAAAGGGCTTATTCAGCAAGATAAACGCCTCAAAGACGGAAGCAACTTGCGCATTACAATTGCACGTTATTACACTCCTTCAGGACGTTCCATTCAAAGGCCTTACAAAAAGGGTTATGATGCATATAAAGCGGACGAACAAAAAGCATTCACTGAAGAATACTTCAAGCCCGACTCTAGTATTTTTGTCGATTCACTGAAATTCAAAACGCGCAAAGGAAGAGTTGTCTACGGCGGAGGCGGCATCATGCCAGATGTTTTTATAGCCGGTGACACCTCCGGAACATCTCTTTATTTATCTGAATTGCAATGGAATGGTGTATTCAATGCTTTTGCATTTGACTATTTGAATCACAAAAACATGACTTATTCACTTCCAGAATTCATCCATAAATTTGAGGTTACCGAACAACTATTGACGCAATTTACGTCGTTTGCATCTAAAGAATTTGACGTGCGACTACAAAAGAATGAATACTTGCACAGCAAAGAAAATATCAAGCAATTGCTCAAAGCGGAAATCGCTAGGCATCTTTTCTTGGAAAGTGGCTACTCC
>JAJTGF010000029.1 GCA_021299335.1 Cryomorphaceae bacterium | reverse complement strand
AATAACCTCTGTCCAAAAGTCTTGGAGGTCTATATCAGCGGCGCCCAGCATCTGAGGGACAATACTCGCGGGTGAAAAGCCTGGTGTGGTATTGACTTCGATTACAAATGGTGTTCCGTTTACAATCATAAAATCAATGCGTGCAATTGCGTTCAAGCCGAGAAGTTCATATATTTTTTTGGCTTGAGTCTGCACGTTCAGCGCGATTTCATTTTCGATCCGCGCAGGTGTGATCTCTTTGGATTTCCCATCGTATTTTGCCGCGTAGTCAAAAAATTCCGTCTCCGAAACAATCTCAGTTAGCGGCAAGGCCACCAGACCTGCTTTGCTTCGGTATACACCACACGTTACTTCGGTTCCGTCTAAAAAAGCTTCAGCCACCACATTTCTTCCTTCCTTAAAAGCGTTATCAAATGCCGGCTGAATTTCTTCGCGCTCTTTTACTTTGGAAATTCCAAAACTAGAGCCAGAGTCTGCTGGCTTTACAAATAGGGGAAGTCCGAGGTCTTCTACTAAGATATTGGCCTCTATTTGATCTCCGAGATGAAAAAGCCTTGATTGAGCAACCGAGAAACCAAAACCTTTCAAAAATTGATTGCAAAACCATTTATCAAAGGAAAGCGCACTTGCCAATACGCCCGAATTGACAAACGGAATTTGAAGCATGTCCAAAAAAGCTTGAATTTTTCCATTTTCACCAGGGTCTCCGTGCGTGTAGATCAACGCGGCGTCGATTTTTCCTTGAAGTTGAAGGCGCTCTTGCCAGTTTTCTCTGGAAATTTCGATCAAGATGCATTCCAAATGTGGAGGAAAATTTTTCTGGATGGTGTGGGCACTCTTAATGGAGATGTCGTATTCTGAGGAAAAACCTCCACAAATTAGTCCGATGCGCTTCATGCGTTAATTTTAAGGCGAAATTATCTAAAATTGGTAATTTCGCAGCATGAGGCCCTTGTATTTTATTTTTTGGTTCGGTTTAGGCTTTAGTTTTCGTTTGTTTTTTAGACGCATTAAAGAAGTCCGCCCCAGTAAAAATCGTTTCGGACGCACCATTTTTGTAAGCAATCATCCATCGGCATTTCTAGATCCGTTGGTGGTATCTCGCTTGCGCAAACCGGTTGTCTATTTTATGACGCGCTCCGACGTGTTCAATCGCGTAACACGACCGCTGTTTTGGCTTGCTCACATGCTGCCAATTTATCGCCAACAAGACGGCGGGGACTCCCAAGAAAAGAACAAAAAGGTATTTAAAAAAGCGACTCAGACCCTTGCACGCAATCGCAATTTGCTCATTTTTGGCGAAGGCATTACCGACGATATTTTTGAGCGCAGACTCAAACCGATCAAAAAAGGCGCTATACGCATTGGATTTACGGCACTAGAAGACCTCAATTGGAGTGTGCAAATTCAAGTACAGGGGCTTGGCCTGAACTACACAGACCCAGGTATTTTCCGTAGCGACGTGCTCATTGCCGCAGCTGAGCCTATTGTTCTAAATGATTACAAAGCTGCCTACCTTGAAAATCCGAGCAAGGTCATTACCGAACTCAATCGGGAGCTCGAAATGCGCATGCAAGCTCAAATTACACACGTCAAATCCGATGCACACATCCGTCTTCACGAGCAAATCATGATGCTCACGCGCAAGGGAATGAACACTTTTTGCTATGATACGCAACTTTCATTGGAAGAGCGCTGGCAATATGCGCAACGCTTGGCAGCGAAGCTCAATTCCTCTGAAATCGCAGCACAGGTGGAAAGTAGTGCAGTTGCTGAAAAAATCAATGCTTATTTCAAGCAACTTTCTAAAATCAAACTGTCCGAGGCAGAACTGTATTGGTTTGCCCTCGATTCAAATTGGCGCATGCAAACGCTATTTAAAATGTTAGTGCAATTACCTTTTTTCCTGTTGGGTCTGATTCAAATTGCCTTACCGCAAATCCTGATCAAAAGGTTTGTCGAAAAGAAAATGAAGCGCCGCGTGTTTTGGTCTTCGACAAAAATGGGAATGTTGCTGGTCATTCTGCCACTTTGGAACGCTTTGCTTTTTTGGCTCGCATCGTGCAGTATCTCATTGGATTGGTGGATTTGGCTCCTTTTGCTCTTTGCCACGAACGTCGTTGCATTAGGCTATTATCTTTTTATCAGAAATACCACCCTATTCATCAAATCATTTCGTTTCAACGCACAAAGCTTACAATCAGTTGTTAAAGAACGAAATTTAGTTGTACAACAATTGGAAACACTACAATTCTAATGGAAGAATCAACCCGTATTAAAAAACCAAAATGGTTGCGTGTTAAGTTGCCCACTGGCGACAACTACCGCAAAGTAAGGGGCTTGGTTGACGAGCACAAACTTCACACTATTTGCGAAAGTGGCAGTTGTCCGAATATGGGCGAATGTTGGGGCGAAGGCACCGCTACCTTCATGATTCTCGGCAATGTATGTACGCGCTCTTGTGGTTTCTGTGGTGTGCAGACCGGCAAGCCCGAGGCTGTTGATATTTTCGAACCAGCCAGAGTGGCCAATTCCGTTAAAATTATGGGTGTCAAACACGCTGTCATCACCTCCGTTGATCGCGACGATCTCAAAGATGGCGGTTCGGCTATTTGGGCTCAAACGGTCCGCGCTATTCGTCAGCAGTCACCGGGAACTACCCTCGAAACACTGATTCCCGATTTTGCTGGGAATTGGGAAAATCTGCAAGTATTGATCGATGTTGCGCCCGAAATTGTCTCACACAACTTAGAAACCGTCCGAAGGCTGACCAAACAGGTCCGTATTCAAGCCAAATACGACCGTAGTTTAGAAGTTTTATTCCGCCTTAAAAAGGGAGGGATGCGCACTAAGTCAGGCGTCATGTTGGGGCTCGGAGAAACGGAGCAAGAAGTGATCGAGACCATGCAAGATTTGCGCGCTGTTCAGGTTGACATCCTCACATTGGGTCAGTATTTACAGCCTACGCCAAAACACTTACCGGTGGCCGAGTTCATCGAACCTGCTCAATTTGCTTATTACCAAAAACTCGGTTTAGAAATGGGTTTCAGATTTGTAGAAAGTGGTCCGTTGGTCCGTTCTTCATATCATGCCGAGAAGCATTTATTTGATCAATAAAAAATTGAAAACCACACTTAACAAAAATTTATGCCAAAATTTATGTAATTGCCTCTTTCCAAGACTCATTATTAAGAGAATATTTCTTAATTTGGCACACTAATCATGCACTATTAATAATTGCTATATGAATAAAAAGGTATATGTATTTGGTTCTCTGATAGTTGCAGGTGTTTTTGCGCTTGCATTCACTGCTTACCAATTCTTGCCAAAATCGGCGCTTTATCGCCAATCTGGCTTGACTGTTCTTCAAGAAGGTAAATCTTCTGATGCCATTTCTTGGCTGAAGGCGCGCTACATCGACGTCACTACCGGTGAGCCAGTTTCTAGCGAGACCCTCGCTAAAATTGAGCAAGAAATCCGCAAGATGGGTACTTCGAAGTCCATTGTTTTTGAATCACTTGGTCCGGATAATATCGGGGGCCGTACACGTGCCATTTGCATTGACCGTACCAACATCAATCGCGTATGGGCTGGTGGTGTTTCTGGTGGTTTATTCGTGACCAACAATAAAGGTAATTTCTGGGAACGCGTTGTTCCTTATTTCGAAGCGGGTGGTAATCCGTTTATCTCCAGCATGACCATGACCCCAGACAACACACTTTATGTTGCAACTGGTTCCAATGAAGAAGGCTGGGGCGGTAACGGTGTTTGGTATTCCACAGATTTTGGTGCTTCCTTTACAAAAATCCCTGGTACAGCTAGCTGTACTGAAGTTGCGAGTTCTAATGCAGACAACTACGTTTGGCTTGCTACGGCCTCAGGTCTCAAAAAATGGCAAGTAGGTGACGCTTCTTTGTCTAGCGTTTCTTCATCTCCTTCAGGAGGTTGTTTTGCGCTCCAAGTTTCTAAAAATGGTCAAGTCATTGTTGCAGCCTATGCTGCCAACAAAACATATGTTTCTACCGATGGTGGTAACTCATTTACAGACAAATCAGGCACCATCGCCAACAATTTAGTGCCTACCGGCGCTGCCCGTATCGAGTATGCGATTTCACCAACGCAAAATGCAACTGGAGCCTATTCGCTCTACGCTACGCGCACCAATTCTAACTTGTTGTCCATGCACGTCTCCCATGACAATGGCCAAACTTGGAACCAATTTGTTGGTCCTTCAGGTCCGCCAAATGAATTCGACATCTACCGCGATCAAGGAACGTACAACAGTATTATTTCTGTAGACCCAACCGACAACGAAAGACTCCTCATCGGTGGAATCGATGTTTGGGAATGGAAACAAACCGTGAACAACCCGCCTTCAGGTGGTTTTGAGAAAATCTCTCTTTGGTTTGTCAACCCAAGCTCACCAACATACGTACACGCCGACAACCATGAAATGAAATGGGATAACAACAATCGTTTTTACGTTGGTAACGACGGTGGTATCGGTATTTCCAATGACAAGGGTCAAAATTGGTATCCAGCCAACCGCGGTTACAACGTCACTCAGTTTTACGGTATCGCTTTTGATGCAGGAGGCCGAGTAATGGGTGGGACACAAGACAACGGTACACTCTACAACGACTTTACTTTATCTACCTATCACGAATTCCGTGAAGTAAACGGCGGCGACGGTTTTGAATGTGAAATCTCTTTCTTCAACCCTAGCGTGATGTTCTCTTCTATTTACTACAATAGCATCTCACGCTCAGGAGATCGCGGTGTAAACTGGACCAACTTCAGTCCGAACTTACCAGGTACTTATGACGCACCAGGAACAGACGGTAGTCCAAATCACCCTTTCCACACCGAATTGTTCTTTGCAGAATACTTCGATCCAAATTCTCAAGATTCCGTTACCTTCATTCCTAAAAAGAATTATGATGCTGGTGACTTACTCCGAATTCCTTCTTTGGCTTCAGGAGATACCATCACAATTTCTGCAGCAACCAACCTCTACTTTGACGATACGCTTTACTACGACCCTTCTTTGACTGTAAACAATGTCAATTACGGTATCAACAACGCTACCGGTGAAACTGTCGAAATGGGTTCAGATACCGTCATTTTCAATGTAGCATGGGACACCCTTCGCATCGCAGACCCATACCAATCATGGTTCATGGTTTACGTCAACGCAAATGGCGGAGAGCTTTGGGGTACGCGCAATGCTGCACGTTTCTCTGTCACCAACCCAGGTTGGTTGTGTTTGGCAAAAGGCATTGGCGGTGGTTTGTTCAACTCCGTTGACGTCGAGTTTTCTCGTGACCTCAATCACTGTTACATCAGTGCTGGCAATGGCGTTTGGCGTTTAGATGGCCTCGGGGATATCTACACCAGCGATCCTAGCTTTGCCTCCAAAGCTGGTTATGTCACCCAAGGTGCCAACACCACCCCTCCGACGGCAACGACCCT
Organism: Cryomorphaceae bacterium; assembly: GCA_021299335.1. GTDB lineage: Bacteria > Bacteroidota > Bacteroidia > Flavobacteriales_D > Crocinitomicaceae > UBA952. The sequence continues at coordinate 9,513 of JAJTGF010000029.1, read as the reverse complement.
CACAAAAATCACCAATACTTCTTATGAAGGTATAGCCATCAATCCGAATAATGAAAACGACCTCGTTTGTTTTGCAGGTTTCAACGGAACTAACAAACGCACTAACAATGCCACTGCAACTGCTCCTACATTTACAAACTTAGGCGCCATAGTTTCTGGAATTGCTACTTACGATGGCATCATCGATCGCAATGATCCAGATATCTTAGTTGTAGGTACTTCAAGTGGTGCATGGGTTTCTGAAAACGGCGGTGCAACTTGGGAAAATGCCTCTACTGGTTTTGAAGGCACACCTGTCTATGAAGTTCGTCAGAACTGGCGTTCTTTCGACGAAGGCAATGGCCGCCCTGGTGAAATTTACCTCGGAACCTTTGGTCGTGGTATCTGGAGAACTACACAGTATTTAAGTACCAACAATAATTCAGGTACGCCAGGTGCACCATTCAAAACAAAATTGCGTACGTATCCAAACCCAACCCGTGACAATACGACCCTTGCATTTGAATTAGCGCAAAGTGGTAAAGTTGAAATCCAGGTTTACGCAATCACAGGTCGTTTGGTGTGGTCCAAAACCCTCCAAATGGCAGACGGCACGCAAGAACTCAGCATCGATAGCGCTGATCTACCAAACGGTACTTACATCGTCAAATTCAGCTCAGGTAAGCAAACCGATACTGCCAAGTTTATCAAAATGTAATACCTGTTACAATACATTGAAAAAGGAGACTTCGGTCTCCTTTTTTTGTTGGTAGCTTCTAGAACTGTTTAGAAAGAAAGCGTTATTTCGTACCTTTGAATGAACAATTCAAGCCAATGCTCGATAAATCGCACAAATTTGTGACTTGCCAAACCTGCGTCGGAAGGCAAAATTCTTTGCTTGGTCATTTGTGTTCAGATGAACTCGAGCACCTCAATTCTCATCGTGGCTGCAATTACTACAAAAAACATCAAGCGCTTTTCTTAGAAGGCTCTTTTCCGCGAGGTGTCTTTTGCATCAATCAAGGATTGGTGAAGATTTTCAAGCGTGGAGATGAAGGCAAAGAGCAAATTATACATATTGCCAAGCCCGGAGAAATGGTAGGCTTTAGAGCGATGTTTACCGAAGAACCCTACAAAGTCGGAGCCGAAGCCCTCGAAGAGAGCAATATTTGCTTCATTAGCAAAGATGATTTTCTCAATATGATGGACAGCAATCCGGTATTGCGCAACGGCATCATTAAAGAACTTTCCAAAGAACTTGCCGATCGTGCAGATTTCATTACCAATATGGCACAAAAATCTGTTCGTGAACGACTGGCTTTCACCATGCTCATTCTTATGGATGTTTTTGACAACCAACCCATCAACTTGAGCCGCGAAGACCTCGCCAATTTCGTAGGAACTGCTACCGAAACGCTCATCCGCTTGCTCAAAGATTTCAAAGAAGAAGGGATCATCGAGGTGCAAACCCGAAAAATATTTGTGATCGACAAACAGCGTCTGCATCAGATAGCTGGCAAGTAATTAGCCCATCACTATGTTCGCAAAATTGGCGAGCAATACATGTCCATAATTTCCCGATACTTCTGGATGAAACTGTACGCCATAATGTGGTTTATCCCGGTGCTTCATCGCTTCATTAATGCAGGCATCTGAGCATGCGAGTAAATCGAAGCCTTTCGGAACAGAAATGTGCTCGCAGTGGTCTTCTTGCATTTCAAAAACATCGGGAAGTCGCTCAAATAAGGGGGCGTCCTTAATAATTTCAATCTCTTGCATTTGGCGGTCTTCGCGCATTTTGGAGATGCGCGCTCCATGGAGCAGTCCAATGATCTGATGTCCGAAGCAGATGCCAAGAATAGGTTTGTCGCAGGTTTGGATCCAGGAAAGGTGTTGTAAATAGGGTGTGGGGTCTATTTCAGTCAGTAGAATGGGGGCGCCAGACAATACCACGCCTTCAAATTGCGCTAACTGCTCGGCCTTGAAATCCATTAAACCAATAACCTGAACATCTGTGTATTCTTCAAGTTGAGTTGCAATTTGGGGTGTTTTAGAACTCCCGCAGTCAATGAGTGCAATCATGGGTTTGGGTGATGAAAAACACAGCTCACCGCACGGTGATCGCTGCGGGTTTGTTTTTGAATCTTGAAGTGCGAGACACTAAGCATTGCACTGTAAAAAAGATAATCGATGCGCCCTGCTGGTAACCTACCAACATAGGTGCTGCCCAAGCCGAGCCCACTCTGACGAAAAGCATCGAGGAGGAGCAATTGGAATTGATTGTAGGTATAAGACATGGGCGTGTCGTTGAAATCACCACACACGATGACGGGATACGGAGAGGTTTTGAGGTGTTCTACAACGCGTCTGGCTTGATCAGCACGTTTTTCAAAAGCACTTCGCAATTTACGGTAAACAGCAATAGCGCCTTTTTTGCTACCGTATGTTTGCATTTCTTCTCCTTCGATGTTCGGATCTGTATGCAGGCGAATAGACTGTAAGTGCACGTTGTAGATGCGGAAAGTGTCGCGCGCTTTGACGATATCTGCAAAAATACAGTAATTGAAATCTTGCACTCCTTGGGTTTCAAACATCACATCTCCACGTGCAATCATGGGGTATTTTGAAAACAATGCAATGCCGTAATTTTCTCTGGTGCGGCGCTTGTGGGCACTGCGCTCGTGATAGTCACGTGTTTTCATGATGACATTCAGCGAATCCATGACTTCAAAATCGGTAGGTTGGTCTTGGCGGTAAAATTCTTGAAGACAAAGTACATCTGGTTGTTCGGCGCGAATAAAACGAAAAATCTCATTTCTGGATTCTAGTGCCGCGCCAAAGGAAGGATTAAATAGATCAAACAACCTGACGTTATAACTGAGCACTTTGAGTCCTTTTTGAGCTGCTAATTCTGAGTTGCTTTCACGCAACGAGAAATTGCGAAAATGAAGTTTACCACCTATGAGCAACGTGAGTAGGCAGTAAATTGCCCATTTAGAGCGAAAAATAGCCCAAACAACGAGCCAAATACAAGTGAGGGTCAGAAAGATAGGGTAACTCAATCCAAAGAAGGGCAGTGAAGGAATTGTTGCCGGATGAATATACGGCGCTAGATAGCTCAAAAGCAAGCAAATCAGGCTAAGAGCGGTCGCCAATTTAAAAGGCGTTGAGAGTAATTTAAAAAGCTTCTTAGACATCCTTGCTTTGTTGAAATAAAAAGTCTTTTTCTTCTTTGCTTAATGCGTCATAGCCTTTTTTTGAAATCTTATCTAAGATGGTATCTAGGCGCTCTTGACGGGCTTGTTTGCTGGCTCTGAATTGATCATCAGTGAGCGGACGACCACCTTTCTTGACTTTCAAATTGCTGCTACTTTTCTTCCATTGAATGCCAAGCCAAGGTCGAGATAGGCGGATGTGCCAGAATTGCTGAATACTCCAAATGCCGAAAAGCGCTCCGCCAATATGGGCAAAATGCGCAATTTGGTCGGCAGTACCAATTGAAGATAAATCCTTCAAAAAGAAAAAGAGAGCGAGCATATAGATGCGCAACGGAATGACACCAAAAAGTTGCACTTTCAATTGAGGTTGTGAAAACGCAAGTGCCATAAAGATAGCCATTATAGAACCCGAAGCCCCGAGCACATAAACATTGCCTATTTGCAGCGCAGGAAAAATAGAATGGGCAAGTATTTCGGTAAAATTACCGGCTACACCCCCCAGAACATATAATTGCAAAAGTCGTAGTGCACCAAAAAATCGTTCATAGGTGCTTCCTGCAAAATACAAGAAAAGCAAATTACCCAACAAATGCCATAATGAAAAATGCGCAAATAAAGAGCTGATGAGTGTCCAGGGTGTGAATCCGGAGCCTCCGACAGGTAGTGCAAAAAAATAATGGCTGAAGTAATCGCTGGTTAGTACTTTGGGGATCCCAAAAATTTGTAGCCGCTCGAGTACATTTAAGAGCTGAATCAAGATAAAAACAAGCACATTAGCCAACACCAAGCGAATAGTCATGGTGCCACTTTTGAATTGGTATTTGAGCTGTTCGATGAGCGGATTCATTACCAAAAATTTGAACGGTCTTGTTTGCGCCAAACGAGCACCATGATTGCTCCTGCGAGTGCTCCGCCGATGTGAGCAAGATGTGCGACGTTATCGCCGGTGGGGTTCTGAAAAGAAAGGTATAATTCCCATAGAACATAGGCCGAAACAAGGTATTTGGCCTTCACTGGTAGCACAAAATAAATTCGAAACTCTGTATTGGGGAACAAAATAGCAAAAGCAGTCATGATGCCGAAAACACCTCCAGAGGCCCCAACCATTGGCGTAATGGATTTCTGCAGGTAATTTTCGAGGTTAGGGCTTACGCGGATATCGTTTTCACTTATGTAGGCGTTGATTTGCCCCACGAGATCGCTGTTCAGATTGACACTGTGCTTGAGAAAGTAATCAAATTGTTCGAGGTCAAATTCTTTGGCGAGCATGGACTTGAGTTGCATGATTTCGATGAATCCGATCATGTTGTACAAGGCGAAGGCTCCCATTGCACTGACCAAATAGAAGATGAAGAAGCGCTTTGGTCCCCAAATATTTTCGAGGTAGGCACCGAGCATGACAAACAACCACATATTAAAGAAAATATGAAGAAAATTGCCGCTGTCGTGCATGAAAAAATGCGTCACTACTTGATAAGGCTCAAAAAATGGCGAATTAATGTAGTGTGCACCGAGTGTCATTTCGAGGTCAAGGCCTTGGCTTCTCAAGATGAGGCTCGCTACAAAAAATGCGATATTGAGCAGAAGTATATTTTTGGTGACTTGCGGGAGGTTCTGAAACATGACTAGAGTTTTTTGGCTAATTCATCAAAACCCAAGGTGAACATAATTGGTTTTCCATTGGGGGTAGTAGTATGTTGCGGACTTTGAAAGAGTGTTTCGATGAAATGTTCGACTTCTTCGTTGTGTTGAATACTGTAATTTTTGGAGCCGATAAACGCGAGCTTGGCGACAATAAAGTGGGCGATATCACCACTTTCAATATCGCTGTAGGTGGCTGCAGAGGTAAGTTCATCGATACAATATTCTAAGTCTACAGCGGAAAGCAAGGTAGGTACGGCCATGATTTGAAGTTGATCTTCGCTTATTTCAAAGCCAAAACCAAGTTGCGTCCAAAGGCTTTTTTGACTTTGCCAAGTGAGCTTGGCTTCTTTGGCAAGGGTTCTTTCAATAGGAAAGAGCAATTGCTGCGAAGCAAGTGGTTGGGCAACAAAATGCTGAATGAGTTCATCGAATAAAATGCGGTTTTTGGCGCGGCGGATATCAATAAAGAGGAAGCCTGATTTTGTAGGGCTTACGAGGTATTTGTCGTGTAATAGAAATTGTTTAACCTGGGTATCTTCCTCAAAAATGGTTTCATTTTGAACGGAAGTTTGTTCCTCAATTTGGTAAAATTGCTGCCAGTCTGCAGGACTTGGCGGCGTGCTGCCAAAACCCTCTTGTCGAAGTGCGTTGCTGTAATTTTGGTTGTTGCCCCTCGGAGCACTGGCGCTTGTACTTTGAAAAGGGTTATAAGACGGATCGACGCTGATTTGTGGGGCAACAGGTTCGGATTTACGGACCTCAGAGGGCACTTCAAAAGCGCTTTCGGACTCAAAATCTAAGGTTGGAAAAATATTGTGTTTACCCAAAGCTTGGCGAACGCTACTCAAGAGAATGGAATAGATAAAGCGATCTTCTTCAAACTTGATTTCTGTTTTCGTCGGGTGGATATTCACATCTATTTTCTGAGGATCGACCTCGAGAAAAATACAATAGCTCGCGTGGTGTTTTTCGCTGATCATGCCGTCGTATGCTTTGGTGATGGCGTGATGGAAGTAGGGATCTTTGAAAAAGCGTTGATTCACAAACAGGTATTGTTCGCCTCTGCTTTTTTTGGCCATTTCGGGTTTTCCGATGTAACCGTTGACGCGAACGATATCGGTTTGCTCTTCTATGGGCACCAGTTTTTCATTGCTGCCTTTGCCAAAAATAGCGGCAATGCGCATGCGGTTATTGCCTGCAGGTAGTTGAAGGATATCTTGGCCGTTGTGCTGAAAACTCATATGGAGTTCTGGGTGAGCGAGTGCCACGCGTTCGAATTCCGTTTGGATATGGCCGAGCTCAATGGCGTCGCTCTTCAAGAAATTACGTCTTGCAGGGACATTATAAAAAAGGTTTTTGACCTCGAAAGATGCCCCTTTATTGCAGATGACTTCTTGGCGATTTTTGATTTGGTTACCTTCTATTTCGATTTGAATTCCGGTGTCTTGATTTTCTTGTTTGGTTTTGAGACAAACGTGCGCAATAGCGGCAATGGAAGCGAGCGCTTCTCCGCGAAATCCTTTGGTTTGTAGGGCAAAGAGGTCTGTGGCTGTTTGTAGTTTGCTGGTGGCATGGCGCAAGAAACAATTTTCGGCGTCTTGGGAATCCATGCCATTGCCGTTGTCGAGTACTTGTATGAGCGTTTTGCCGGCATCTTTGACAATCAATTGAATATGCGTAGCACCAGCATCAACTGCGTTTTCAAGGAGTTCTTTGACCACTGAAGCAGGTCGTTGAATCACCTCTCCGGCAGCAATTTGATTAGCGATATGATCGGGCAGTAAGTTGATGATGCTCATGCGGGCTCACGTTGGTTCGTGCTGAACAAATGTAAGCAATTCCGCTGAGTTGAAAAGGGCTAAATCCGAACGATTGTACCTGAGTACGTCGATTTTTCTCCAGGTAGGGTTTCTTGCAAAACTACTTTCCAAATATAAGCTTTATTTGCAGGAACCATTTGCCCAGTGCGTTGGTCTATGCCATCCCAAGCGTTTTGAGCATCCGAACTTTTGAAAACCACTGCGCCGTTATCCGGGTCGAGGATGACCATATTAAATTGAACATCTCGAATGGTAAGAGCATAAGGCATGAAAGTCGCATTGCGCTCGTCTCTGGATTGTGGATTAAACGCATTGACTGCAAGCAAGTTGTAGTCTTCGTTGGCTGTAATTTTGATGGTTTCGCTGCTCTTGCAGCCATCTAACTGGCCTTCAGCGGAGATGGTATAGGTTTGCCCTTTAAAGGCCAAGAGGTCAAAACTTTTGTTCTTTTTGTTGATGACAGAGCCATTTACATTCCAATTGAGGTCGCTCGCCATGGTTTCAGCAGTGACGTGAATGCGCGGCGTACCATCTTCGTAATTGATGGCGTCGGCATCGAGCATGATTTTAGGGCCTTTACATGGCGTTGACGATATACTTGGCATATCAAGCGGTAAAAGGCGTTCTTGAACTTGAGGCATTTGACCACCGTCGTCATGAAAAGATTCACTAACAATAGGCATTGAGGCATGCTGCTGACGAAGCGCAAGAGGCGCTAAATGCAAATCGGGGTTAAAAATGACTTCTTGCGTAAATGGCGTTAGACCTTCGCTGGCAGTGTTGTTTGGAGCAATAACGGGAATGTTTTGCTTTGCCTTTGTCTTCGTTGGCGTAGTGCTTTTTTGTACTGTTTGTGAAGATAATTGGTTCGTTTTCTCCGAATTTTGGGTTTTATTTTTTACTACTTGCGCAGTGCTGTTGGAACGTTCGTTTTTTGGATTCAGATTGTACCATATAGACAATAAGCCGATAGAAAGAATTCCGAAAATAGCGATTTTACCCAACCAAGAGAGGCCTCCGTTGGCTCTTGGTAGCTTTTTGGAAAGCGCATCCCAAGCTTTGGGGTCGTAGTCGTAGGAGAAATCTTCTACGAGTGACTTTATTTTTGTTTCAAATTGATCTTTCATCGTTTTTCGATCAGTATAAATTGTTCTTTTAAAAGGCGTTGCAAATTCATTTTTGCTTTTGCCAAATTGGATTTTGATGTGCCTTCAGAAATGCCAAGAATGGCTGCGATTTCCTTGTGGCTGCGCTCCTCTATGACGTACAGGTTGAAAACAGTACGGTAAGCTGGAGAGAGTTTTTCAATGGCTTTTTGAGCTACTTCAGCTTTGAGCTGTGTGTGTTCGAGGAGTTCCTGCTCTTGCATCGGGTCAGCTGCCATGGATTTGAAGTCGTTGTCTTGGTCAGACAAAAAAGGATTTTTTTTGGCTTTGCGCAAGTGGTCAATGGCTGTATTTGATACAATTCTGCGGATCCAGCCCTCGAGCGAGCCAGAAAAATCAAAATGTTCCAATTTGTCAAAGACCTTTAAAAATGAAACTTGAAGCACCTCTTGCGCGCTGTCGCGCTCTCCGATGTAGCGCATACTGACAGCTAGCATTTTACCGTAAAACATAGTGAACAGGCGCTCTTGTGAGCGACGCTCACCTTTGAGGCACCCCTCTACTAATTGTTTTAAGTTGTCTTGCTGCTCCAATTTTCAATATTTACTTAACGCAAAGCTAAGCAGAGGGTTGCCTATGTTGGCCACACATTCTGTAATTCACGATAAAAAAAATCATTTTTTTGTGAACTATGCGTAAATTCGTCTCGCAAAGCTTTTATCCATTTAAAAACAAGACAAATGAAAGTAACTGTTGTAGGTGCAGGAAACGTAGGAGCGACCTGTGCCGATGTATTGGCTACCCGTGAGATCGCCAATGAAATTGTATTGCTCGATATCAAAGAAGGTTTTGCCGAAGGCAAGGCGCTCGATATTTGGCAAACAGCCCCCATTAACCTTTATGATTCTCGTACGGTTGGTTCGACCAATGATTACGCGCGTACTGCAGATTCAGATGTTGTTGTCATTACCTCAGGTTTGCCGCGCAAACCAGGAATGTCTCGTGACGACCTTATCGCAACCAATGCTGGTATCGTTAAGACCGTGACCGAAAACGTCGTGAAATACTCGCCAAACGCCATTATCATCGTTGTATCCAATCCGTTGGACGTCATGACTTACTGCGCATTCTTAAATGCCAACATGCCATCTTCTCGTGTATTTGGTATGGCGGGTGTCTTAGATACCGCACGTTACCGCGCTTTTTTAGCCGAAGAACTCAATGTTTCGCCTAAAGACATCCAAGCTGTATTGATGGGTGGCCACGGCGACACCATGGTTCCGCTTCCTCGCTACACCACTGTAGGTGGTATTCCAGTTACCGAACTCATCGATGAAGCGCGCCTCAACGAAATCATTGAGCGCACTAAGTTTGGTGGCGGCGAGATCGTTAAATTGCTAGGTACATCCGCTTGGTACGCACCAGGAGCCGCAGCAGCTCAAATGGTAGAAGCGGTTGTCCGCGATCAAAAACGCATTTTCCCAGTTTGCGCATGGTTGCAAGGCGAATACGGCATGTCGGACATCTACTTAGGTGTACCTGTTGTATTGGGTAAAAACGGCATAGAAAAAATCATCGAATTGCAATTAAACGAAGCTGAACGCGCTTTGCTTGTCGATTCAGCTGAAGCTGTTAAAGGTGTTATGGATGTATTAGACAACATGAACGCAAACGCATAATTTAGTTTTCTAAGTACTAGAAATCTGAATTGTTTTAGATTTTAAATGAAAAAACCGCGAGTTCATA
>JAJTGF010000028.1 GCA_021299335.1 Cryomorphaceae bacterium | reverse complement strand
GGAGCATGGGTAGATCGCGGGAGGCGAGTTCTTCGGTAATTTTTTTGGTATCGATTTTAGTAACGGCCACCGGAACATTTTGCCCTTTGACTAAGTTCCCAATCACGCGAATCTCGCGAACTTCTTGGGTTGCTCGGATGGTGAAATTTTGAACGACGCTCGGTTGGTTCAATTGAACGTCGAACTTAAGGGTATCGGTCAGGGGTAGGGTGAAAACGACTTGGTATTGGCCAAATGGAAGGTTGATGAATTGGTAATAGCCTTGGTCGTTGGTGGCTGCACGGGCAAGCACATTCTGATTTGAAAAAAGCGTGATTTTGGCACCGGCAACTGGAACGTCGCCAGGTGACATAGTTGCAACACCGCTGATTCGATTGTTTTGTTGTCCGAACAAGAGTGTCGGAAGCGCTGCAAGCAGCACGAAGAAAAAGAAACGCATCTTAGCGAATGATGACTTTGTGCAGACTTTGTTCGCCAGATGTAGTGGTAAGGCGCAAGAAATAAACACCGTTGTAGTTACCTAGATCGATTTCTACGATTTGCTGAGCACTAGAGATGTTGAGTTCTTTGATTTGCTGGCCAAGTGCGGAAATAACTTGGATCTTGCGGATGTCGTTTTGCGTTTTCACAAAAACAAGACCGTTGCTTGGGTTAGGATATACACTTGGGCTCGCTTTTGGAGCGGTGTTCAGGCCAATTGAGTTGCAATCGCATTCGTGCGAACCTAATGAAGACCAGTTTCCATCAAGGATGGGGTTGCCACTGGTTCCAAAAAGCGTATCCCCATTTGCGTCGAGGCGCACAATGACCGGTGGAATGCTGTCCCACTCGAGAAGTGGATCAAAAAACGAAGGGTTTGAAGTTTGCCCTTTGAGAACGGTTGCTTTGCGAAGTAGGCTGTGGTCTTTGGTGAGCAATACACCCAAACCAGTGCTGTAAGGGAATTGTGTAGACCAAGCGCCGTCGTTGCCGGAAGAAGTGCCCGTCTCGTTGGCTGGGTTTTCGCCAATTTTACCAAAAACATCGACGATGGCAAAACCAGTAACGTTTGTTGCGTTCACGACAGCTGTCGCACTTGCAGGAAGCGTGCCTTTGGCAAGCAAAATGGCATCGTTGCCATTCCAATACCATGCATTAGAAACGTTGTAGTCAGGGCAGAAGAAGCCATCGGCTCTGGCTTGAAGAGAATCCCAAACTGGGGCTTCTTGACCTGTTCCGTTTGGATCTAGTTTTTGGATGACACCAACAAAAACGCCTTTTGCCGGAACAATTCCTGATAGTTGGACCGAATTGGCTACTGTTGCGGTTGTAGCGCCATTGGAATATCGGCTCACAAAATATCCAGATAAGTCAATAGGATTGTTGGTAGGGTTGTAAATTTCTAGTGCTTTGTTGTTAGACCAACCTTCCACGTATTCAGAAATGAAAAGTTCGCTGCAGGTATTTTGCGCGTTGGCACCTAGAAAAAATAAAAACGAAAAAAGAAGTAGTGTTTGCTTCATGATGTTAAGTTTAAATCAACTGACAATCAGCTTGGTATTAATGAGTTCTTTTTTATGGTTTCGGCACGAAGTTGGCTTCAAGGAGGTCATAAAAAAGCTGATACAAATTTATGGATTTTCCTTTTGTTTTCACAATTAATTGCCAAAAAGTAAGATGATTTATTTGTTAACTGCAGATGATGCTCATTTTACTCTCAAAATCTGTGTAATTTTAAATTTCCATAGTTAGCCATCAAATTATACGATGAACCCTATTTCAGCTCAAGGAAATGAACAACAAAAAGTACTCGTACCCAAGGAAAATTTGGTATGGAATGGCAACCCCATTTCTATAGCAGGGTTTGAACTGAATGCCGCCGAAGATAAAATATTACTCTGGACCGCCCCAAAAGCAATTTATCGCCGCAGTTTTGAAGCGTTTTACTATCTGTTCGATCTAAAATCGAAGCAACTAGAGGCCCTCGACGCCGATCATGCACCTCAGACCTTAGCGGAATATAGTCCGGATGGCAAAAAGGTGTCGTTTATTCACGGCAATGATCTTTTTATCAAAGATTTATCTTCTGGTAAGGTGCAAAAGATAACCGCAGATGGCAAACGCAATAAAATAATTAATGGTACAACCGACTGGGTCTATGAAGAAGAATTCGCCATCACAAAAGCCTATGGTTGGTCACCAGACAGCCGCTACTTGGCCTTTTTGAAATTCGACGAACGCGAAGTTCCAGAATTTCAAATGGCCCTTTACGGAGACTTGTATCCTGAACAATACAAGTATAAATATCCAAAGGCAGGAGAGGTCAATAGCAAAGTTTCTTTGCATGTTGTCGATTTACAAACGGCAAAGATTGTCCCGATCAAACTAGACACTTATGAATACATTCCTCGATTGAATTGGTCAGCGCAAAGCAATCAGCTGATTGTACAAACCATGAATCGCCATCAAAATGAACTCAATTATTGGTTGGTCAGTTGTGAAGGCAAAAAGATTGCCGCTCAAAAATTTTACACGGAGACCTCCACTACATACGTTGAAGTGGACAACAATTTGGTGCTGCTTGCCAACGGTAAGGGCCTCATTCGCACCAGTGAACAAAGCGGGTTCAACCATCTTTACATGTTGAATTTTGATGGTTCTACAAAAGCAATTACTAAGGGTGAGTGGGATGTCATCGAATTTTTAGGAATGGACGAGCAAAAACAAATGCTTTACTTTTCAAGTGCTGAGCCCGGCGCTATTTATAAGTCCATTCACTCTATTCAACTCGATGGAACAGATCAACAAATGATTTCGAATGCTTATGGCTATCACAATGCCTCGTTTTTGAAAGGAATGAAGTACTACATTCATACGTATTCAAATGCCAATACACCACCTGTCATTTCTTTGAGGAAAGCCAATGGAGAACTCGTTCGCACCTTAGAAGATAACGCGGCGCTTGCCGATAAAATGAAAAATGAGCAGTTGAGCAGAAAAACATTTTTGACCATCACGACCCCTGAAATCGACTTGAATGCATCATTGATTTTACCTGTTAATTACAACCCGGCTAAAAAGTATCCTGTTTTTGTCAACGTTTATGGCGGCCCAGGCCACAATGAAGTATTAGATAGCTGGGATGGCAACGATTATTTCTTTCACCAGCTTTTGGCGCAAGAAGGTTACATTGTTTTATGCATTGATCCGCGCGGCACACAATACAGAGGTGCCGATTTTAAAAAGTCCACTTATTTGCAACTGGGTAAACTGGAAATTCAGGATGTAATTGCCGCAACGAAGGAATTTGCAAAGCGTCCGGATGTAGATGCCTCACGCTTGGGTATTATGGGTTGGAGTTACGGTGGCTTTATGTCATCACTTGCCATGACAAAGGGTCAAGGGTTATTTAAAGTGGGCATAGCGGTAGCCCCGGTTACCAACTGGCGTTTTTACGACAATATATATACCGAGCGTTTTATGCGCACACCTCAGGAAAATGCCAAAGGTTACGACGACAACTCGCCTATCAATTTTGCCAAAGATTTACAGGGCAAGTACTTTTTAATCCATGGCGCTGCCGACGACAACGTCCACTATCAAAATAGCATGGAGATGATCAGTGCATTGGTCAAGGCTAACAAACAATTTAACCTCTTTATCTATCCGAATAAAAACCATGGCATTTATGGTGGCAATACCCGAAATCATTTATTCAATATGATTCACAACTACATTACAGAAGAACTCTAAACTTTCACCGTTATTAATTGTTTTTATGAATGAGGATATACATCATTTCCACTTTCTTTTGTAATTTAGGCACACATTTATCAAACGACATATTCCCATCACATGAGTGAAACAGCCAAAATCGAACTAGACGGTAAAGTATATGAACTTCCCGTCGTAGTCGGAACCGAAAACGAAAAAGCAATTGACATCTCCAAATTGCGCGATCTAACAGGTTATGTAACCTTAGATACCGGTTATAAAAACACAGGCGCCACTAAAAGCGCCATTACTTTTCTAGATGGCGAAGAAGGCATCTTGCATTACAGAGGTTATTCTATCGAGCAGCTTGCTGAAAAAGCAACTTTTCTAGAAGTAGCTTATTTGCTCATTTACGGAAATCTACCAACCCAAACAGAACTCGATTCTTTCCGTGACAGCATCTGCATGCATACGCTTGTTCACGAAGACATGAAGCAGTTTTTTGAAGCTTACCCTTCAAAAGCGCACCCAATGGGCGTGCTTTCTTCAATGGTAGCCTCATTGGCTACTTTTTATCCGGAGTCTCTCGACCCCAACCGAAGCCCTGAGGCCAAGAATTTAACTATTCATCGCTTGTTGGCTAAGTTGCCAACCCTCGCCGCTTGGTCTTATAAAAACCTCATTCGTCATCCGTTCATGTACCCGCGCAACGAATACGACTACTGCAAGAACTTTTTGTACATGATGTTCTCGATGCCAACCCAAGACTATCACGTAGACCCGGTTGTCATTGATGCGCTCAACAAACTCCTGATTCTACACGCAGACCACGAGCAAAACTGCTCTACTTCAACGGTTCGCATCGTAGGGTCATCTCAAGCCAACCTTTATTCAACTGTTTCGGCTGGTATTTCCGCACTTTGGGGTCCGCTGCATGGCGGTGCCAACCAAGAAGTCATCGAAATGCTCGAGCGCATTCATGCAGATGGCGGAAACGTAGACAAATGGGTTGCCAAGGCCAAAGACAAAGAAGATCCATTCCGCCTCATGGGCTTTGGACACCGCGTTTATAAAAACTTTGATCCACGTGCCAAAATCATCAAAAAAGCATGTGACGACGTCCTAGAAAAATTAGGTGTCAACGACCCACTGCTCGATATCGCTAAAAAATTAGAAAAAGTAGCCCTGGAAGACGAATACTTTAAAGCGCGCAATTTGTATCCAAACGTAGATTTCTACTCTGGTATCATCTACAAAGCGCTCGGAATTCCTACCGAGATGTTTACGGTTATGTTCGCACTCGGCCGCCTACCAGGCTGGATTGCACAATGGAAAGAAATGACCGAAAACAAAGAACCAATCGGTCGTCCGCGTCAGATCTATACTGGTTATACCAACCGCAATTATGTGCCAATAGAGCAACGCTAGTTGCTTGGTTAGCATACTACATCATTAAAAAAGGCGCTCAATTGAGCGCCTTTTTTCCTTCAAATAAGTCGTATTGCCTAAACTCACATTCGATGTCTCCGTTGAACACCCGGTGTTTTTTGGAGGCCTTGAGCCCAATTGCATGAAATCCTTCTAAGCTTCCACTGATCACACAAGCTTTGCTTCCGGCCATTTGGTGCTTGAGCCATGTTCCCAAATTACCGTACAGTTCTTCGACATCCGTTGAAAGCCGTTCGTCATAAGGTGGATTGGTCAGGATAAATACAGGTGGTTCAATTTTTAATTGCTCGAAAGGAGCAGAATGGACCTCGACAAACCTCCCAAAGGAGAAAGTACGTAAGTTGCGGCGCGCTTTTAAGACCATTTCATCTGAAATATCCCCGCCGATTATGCGGTAAGGCAAGGCCCTTACAATGCGGGGTGCGTTTTCAAAAAGCGCCTCCCATATTTTAGCGTCGTAGTTTTTCAGATTTTTAAAAGCGTAATGTTGTCTTTCGATGTTGCTCGGGATGCCACTCGCTAGAAGGGCTGCCTCCACTAACAAGGTACCTGAACCACAGAAAGGATCGACAAAGGTTTGTTTGCGGTCCCAACCAGACATCCTGATCAAGCAGGCAGCTACAACTTCGTTGAGCGGGGCTGGACCAACTGCAGTGCGATAGCCACGTTGAAAAAGTGGCAGCCCACTGGTATTGACAGAAAGGGTGACTTCCTTGTCTTTGATGTAAAGGTCAAATAAGATGTTGGGTTTTTTGACATCTATATTTGGTCGTTCGTTGGTTTTGTCTTTAAAGACATCGACAATGGCATCTTTGATCAAGAGAAACGGATAGTGCGTATTTTTAAAAATGGGAGAGAAGATCGCTCCTTTGATCGCAAATGTTTTGTGCACCTCAAAAAGTTCGTGCCACTTGATGCGAAGTGCCCTTTTGTACAGGTCTTCTTCACTTTGAATATAGAATTTATCGATCTCGACCAAAACCGAAATCGCACAACGGCAATACAAGTTTAGCTTATAGACGTCTTCCCAGGTTCCCTTGATTTGAACAGCTCTATTTAATAGCTCAGCATCTGGGTAGCCCAATTCTTTGAGTTCGTCGGCTAAAACAGCTTCGAAGCCAAAGAAACTTTTGAGCGTAATGTTGAGCAGGTTGCTTTTTGAGCTAGGGTTTGAATGCATTTTTTGGGGATTCGTTAACTTTGTACAAAAGAACGAATTTGTCGAAGACCAAATACCTATTGCCCTTCCTTTTTTTTACGCTTCAGTTATTTGCGCAGCAAAGACAACGCGTCGGGGTGGTCTTAAGTGGCGGTGGAGCGTCGGGTGTGGCACATGTGGGTGTGCTCAAAGCCCTCGAAGAATCTCAAATCCCAATTGATTACATCGTTGGTACATCTGCAGGCGCGCTCGTTGGTGCCATGTACGCGAGCGGTTACTCGCCAGCTCAAATTGAGGCTTATGTGCTATCTGAATCTTTTCAGCTCATGGTGAAGGGCCAAGAAGCTGCTCAGCACCAGTTTTATTTCTACCAAGATGCCACCAACGCCTCCATGTTTAACTTTACCGTTTCTCAGGACAGCATTCTTCAAAAATCACTGCCCTTGGCATTCGTAGACCCCACTTACCTCGACTACGAAATGCTTAAAATTTTCGGACTCGCGAGTGTCTCTGTTCAAGACGACTTCAATCAGCTGTTTATTCCATATCGCTGCGTGGCTTCAGCAGTAGAAACCAAAAAAAGCGTGGCATTTTCGCATGGAAAACTCAATCAGGTTGTACGTGCTTCTATGACCTTCCCACTTTATCTCAATCCGTTGCGTGTAGATGGCGTGCTCTATTTCGATGGTGGGCTTTACAACAACTTTCCAATTGACGTTCTATACAATGATTTTCAGCCCGACTTCATCATTGGCAGCAATGTTTCCAAAAACTTAGCACCCGTTTCTGAACGCGATTTTTTTGGCTTGCTCACCAGCATGATGACCACACCTACTAATTATGCCATGCCGTGTGCAGAAGGTATCATCATCGAGCCAAATACCAAGGTAGGTACTTTTGATTTTGCAGATGTCCAACAAGCCATCCAAGATGGCTACGAAGCGACAATTACTCAAATGGACAGCATTCTCAAATATGTGACCAATCGGGTTGACGGCAAGGAACTCGCTCAAAAAAGACAGGAATTCAAGGCAAAACTGCTCCCATTTCGCGTGAGCTCAGTGCGTTCGAGCTCAGAACGCAAACAAGACCTTCCTTTTGTGAGAACTTCTATTTTACCCAAGTATAGAAAGCTGGTGCTCGACAGTGCTGAACTAGAAAAACGCTATTTTAGGACACTTTCGTCACCTTATTTTAGCTATGTATATCCAACGCTAGAAAAAGGGATTGATCCGCATTTATTGCTGCGCATGAAAGTCAACAAAGCCAATGCTTTTCGAGTCGATTTCGGGGGCATTATTTCTTCTCGTGCCATTAATACAGGCTTTTTGAGTTTGGCCTACCGAAGAGCTGGTTTTGTGGGACAACGCCTCGAGGTTTCGTCCTATTTTGGGAAGTTTTATGGATCGGGCAAGATCAATTACGAATTGGTGCTTCCCGGAAAAACTCCTCTTTCTTTGAGTGCTTATTTGGTGCTCAATCGCTGGGACTACTTCAAGAGCTTTGCTACGTTTTTTGAAGATGTACAGCCTTCTTTTTTGATTCAAGAGGAAAGCTACTCGGGTTTGCAATTGAAGATTCCGTCGGGAAATCACGCCGTCGTTACTGCTAATGCCCGCATGTTTTGGTTAGATGACGCCTACTATCAAACACCGAATTTCACCAAAGAAGATACTGCAGATTACACCTCCTTCATTGGTGAAAGCCTACGCTTGGCTTATACTCGAAATACCCTCAATAGAAAGCAATTTGCAAGCTCTGGTAGTTTTATTGAATGCAAGGCGAGTTATGTGCTGGGCCGGGAATTGACCTTTCCAGGTTCTACTTCTATTTTGGACGATACCATCACAAAGCAACACCGTTGGCTCAGTATACAGTTGGAATGCTTGAGTTTTCCATTTCAAAAGAAGCAGGTTGTCAATTGGGGCTTGCATGTCAAATCGGTTTTGAATAGCCAGTCTTTGTTTGCCAATTACACAGCGAGTATGCTTGCGCTTCCCGGGCTCAATGTGTTGCCCGATTTAGATACGTATTTCATCACGGCCTACCGCTCTACGCAATATGTCTGTGCGGGTACTCAACTCATCGTGAGTCCATTGAAAAACATTGATTTTCGACTAGATGCTTATGCCTTTTTGCCCATTATTCAATTAGTCTTGAATCCGGACGGCACTTTTACCTATGCAAAGCCGCTCGATGGCCGCAGTATTTTGGCTGCTGGTCACGTGATTTATCATTCTCCTGTGGGCCCCGTGAGGGCTACGCTCAATTACTTACCCAAATATGCCCAACCTTTTCAATTTCAAATAGGCTTCGGTTATCTCTTGTTCAACGAACGCGCAATTCGCTAAAAATCATGAAAAATAGTTTCCTTCTCAACGGTATACAGCAAATGGGCATCGGCGTTCCGGATGTTCAAGAAATATGGTCTTGGTACCGCCAGGCATTCGGCCTAGATGTGCGTATTTTTGAAGAAGCAGCTCCAGCACCGCTCATGACGCGTTACACCGGTGGTGAGGTTCACCACCGAACAGCAACCTTAGCACTAAATATGGCCGGTGGTGGCGGATTTGAAATCTGGCAATTTACCTCGCGTCCAACTGTGCGGCCGGTATTTGAGCCTCAACTCGGTGATTATGGCGTTTTTATTTGTAAAATCAAGTCTGAAGATGTGCGCCATACCCAACGGCATCTATCTCAAATGGGCGCAAATGTAAGCGCAGCATTTCAAGACCCCGCTGGCCGCTGGACTTGCTATGTACAAGATCCGAACGGCAATTACTTTCAAATTGTCGAGGGGCGTTCGTGGTTTACAAGCTCCAAACACCCTTCCAAATGTGGAGGTGTGGCTGGGGCCGTCATTGGTGTATCCGATATGCTTAAAAGCCTGCGTTTCTACCAAGATTTGCTTGGTTACGAGCAATTGGTTTACGATGAAGCCCAAGTTTTTACCGATTATGATTTTTTACCACGAGGGAGAGAAGTGTTTCGAAGGGTGTTGTTGTCACATTCCAAAGTCCGTGGCGGCTATTTCGCTCAATTACTTGGCATCACTGAAATAGAACTTGTGGAGCTCAGCTCCCAAACTGGTGCTAAACAAATCTTTGAGAACCGTTTCTGGGGCGATTGGGGCTTTATCCATCTCTGTTTTGATGTACAAGGCATGAATGCGCTCAAAGAACGGTGCGCTGAATTTGATGCAGCCTTTACCGTAGACTCTGATAATTCCTTTGATATGGGTGAAGCAGCAGGTCGTTTTTCCTACATCGAAGATCCCGATGGATACTGGATAGAGTTCGTCGAAACCCACAAAGTACCCATCTTAAAAAAATGGGGACTTTATTTGAACTTGAAGCAGGGTGGAAAACCCAAGCATTTGCCTAAATGGATGCTCAAGGCACTTGGGCTCAATCGCGTCAAATAAGATCTACAAGAGTCCTTTTGCTCTTAAATATTCATCGAGGCTTTCTACATCGGAGAAGAGTACTTCACGCGCTTTGCTCCCCTGGAAAGGCCCAATGATATTCATGCCTTCTAATTGATCGACAATGCGACCCGCGCGGTTGTATCCTAACTTGAGTTTGCGTTGCAGTAAGCTAGCAGAGCCTTGTTGGTTAATGACTACTATGCGGGCTGAATCCACAAACATGTTGTCGATTTCATTCATATCGATTTCTCCGTTTGCTTCAGAACCTTCGGGAACGTATTCAGGCAAGATGAGCGCTTCTGGGTAAGCGCGCTGTGAGCCAATGAAGCTACAAATATCTTCTACTTCGGGTGTATCGACAAAACCACACTGTAAACGCTTCATTTCAGAGCCAGTTGTAATGAGCATGTCGCCGCGCCCAATGAGTTGATCTGCACCAGAGGCGTCGAGAATCGTGCGCGAATCAATTTTAGACAATACCCTAAAGGCAATACGCGCCGGGAAGTTAGCTTTGATCATTCCCGTAATGACATTCACAGAAGGGCGCTGCGTGGCAACGATCAAGTGGATGCCAATGGCGCGGGCAAGTTGTGCAATTCGAGCTATCGGATGCTCCACTTCTTTTCCTGCAGTCATGATGAGGTCAGCAAATTCATCGATCAAAACGACAATGTAAGGAAGATAACGGTGGCCTTTTTCTGGGTTGAGTCGGCGTCCGGTAAATTTGGCGTTGTATTCTTTGATCGTTCTAACCCCCGCATCTTTGAGTAATTCGTAGCGCTCGTCCATTTCGATACAGAGCGAGTTGAGGGTATTGACCACTTTTGAGGTGTCGGTGATGATCGCATCTTCTTCGCCAGGTAGTTTGGCCAAGAAATGGCGTTCAATTTTATTGTATAGTGTCAACTCCACTTTCTTGGGATCGACCAAAACAAATTTTACTTGGGCAGGATGCTTTTTGTAGAGAATTGAAATGAGAATGGCATTTAGCCCCACCGACTTCCCTTGACCTGTAGCTCCGGCTACCAATAAGTGGGGCATTTTGGTGAGGTCAAAGACAAATGTTTCATTGGTGATGGTTTTGCCCATCACGATAGGAAGCTCGCCATCGAAATGTTGGAATTTATCTGAGGCAATAAGCGAGCGCATCGAGACCATTTCGGGATTGGAATTCGGCACTTCAATACCAATTGTACCTTTTCCTGGAATAGGTGCTATGATGCGAATGCCCAAGGCAGAAAGGCTCAAAGCGATGTCGTCTTCGAGGTTTTTAATTTTAGAAATCCGCACACCAGGCGCCGGAACAATCTCGTAAAGTGTAACGGTTGGCCCAACGGTTGCCTTGATTTTCGCAATATCAATTTTGTAATGCGAAAGCGTTTCTACAATGCGGTCTTTGTTGGTTTCGAGTTCTTCTTTGCTCACCGAAACACCACTAGACACATAGTCTTTCATGAGTTCCAACGGGGGCAATAAGTAACCTTCGAGGTCTTTGGTGGGGTCGTATTCGCCGTGCTCGCTTACCAATTGGGTTGCGAGTAGGTCTTCGTCGGCTATTGGCGCTTGAAAGGGAGCTTCAACAACTGGATCGTCGCCCAATTCAATTTCAAAGTCAGACTCAATGTAGTTTTCTTTGATTGGCTCAGCTGGCTCCTCCTTGCTGACTTGCACAATTAGTTCGCTTTCTTCTTCAAAGACATCTTCATCGTCGCTGTCGTCAAAGACTACGGTTTGGGCGATGTCATCGGTTTTGATTTGATCTTCTTTAATGGTATTGACGACGTAGATATCGTCATAAGGAGCGGCATTATCGCCTGCACTCAACTGTTCTTCTTCATTGCCTTCGGCACCACTGCCAAAAATTCTATTCAATAAGGCGCGGTAATTAGGACTAAACTGCAAAGTAGTCAAAACAAAGAAGGCAATAACGTGCATGAAAAGTGTGCCGAAACCTCCAAAAGTGAGCTGTAGCCATTCGTTGGTGTAAAAACCGAAAGAGCCACCAGCAAAACTAATTTGTGGACTAAAAAAGCCTAAAAAGATTGAGCCCCAGATCATGTAACTGATGGTCACACTTGTGGTGCGAGCCAAAGGAAGCAAGGAGGCGTCAAATAAGACTTTCACCCCGCTCAGAAATAACAAGAAAATCAATCCAAAAGAGGGGATGCCAAAGCCACGATGTATAAGCAGGTGTGAGGTCCAGGCGCCAAATTTACCCAACCAATTTTCCACTGCGGGGAGTTCGCTATTGAAAATATACTCGACAAAGCCTCTATTGAGCAATTGGTCTTGGTCTTTGGTCCAGGTGAAAAGATAAGAAACGCAAGCTAAGAACAAATAAATGCTCATTAAACTCAGAAGGGCTCCGATAAATATTTTGATTTTAGGAAGGTTGAGTCTTTCCTTCAGACCGCCGCCTGAAGCATTGCTTTTTTCGCGGGAAGTGTTTTTGTTTTCCTTCGAACGTTTCGGTTCTTCTCCCTCTTTTTTAGACCGCGAACTTGTAGGCTCTTCGGTTTTTGGGGTAGGCTTTGAATTGGATCTTGGGATGTATTCGTTTTCTTCCATGAGGCTTTAGCGTCTAATGAAACGAAAATACGCCAAAGGGGTACACAAAAATTGAAATCAAAGCAAACCTATAAACAGCAAGGTGTTAGTTAATCTTGGGTTTCGGAATTATGTTGGGTTTGTGTCCACTCTAAAAAAGCATCGAGGGGGAGTACTTTGTATTTTTTATCCGGTATAAATAATTGGATTGGTGGCGTTTTGGAAGAGATTTGCTGGAGTTCAAAAGCCATATAGCCGTTGTCTGTAGGAATTTGACCTTTAACGGGTAGGCCAGGGGCGTTGTTCATCCCGACAAAATAACGCGCGTCAATCGTTTTGGAATAATAGAGCAAGGCATTTCCTTTTACTGATTCTACATTCGCCTCTCTACATTTGAGGCCTGCAATTTGCTTCTTGGAACGCGTTTTCAAGTATCTGAAATTTTCGATAGCTTTTGCTGTATCTTGGATTTGAACTGCAAAGAATTGACCGTCTAACTCAATGAGCGACAATAATTTGTGTCGTTTCAAGTGATGGATGCTCTCTTGTTTTTTACCGTCGGCCATCAGGTAGGTATACCGGACCAGAGAATCGAGCGCATAAATAAAGAGTTTTCCTTGCACGGTGTCTTTGCTGATCATATCAACAGACACTAAATCGTATTCCAAACTGCCTACAAATGGTTTTTGACCGAATGCAAAAAGATTGAAAAAGAGAAAGGATAGAAGAAGGAACAATTTGTGCATGTTCAAAGATAAGAATCCTTGCAAACAGAAGATGAAAAGCTTAACCAAAATAGCTTTATCTTTGTCCTAGCCCCCAAAGGGTCGTTTATGTCAAAAAACCTTCATTTTATCTTCAATCCTTCCGAATTAGGTGCAGGCACTCGCGGAGCTTCACTTGGCCCCGAGGCCATACGTGCAGCAGCCCGAACAAAAGGCAGCACTATTTTCGCTCAGTATCCGATTCAGGTCGTAGACCAACACAACGATCTCCTCGACCACAAGAGTCCGTATACCTTCGCCAAAAATATCGATGGTCTAGGTAAAGTTTTTGCCTCGCTCGAGCAAAACATCACGTCTTGTTTGCAGGCAGGTGCTTTCCCACTGCTTATTTCGGGTGATCACAGCGCTGCTGCAGGTACGCTCTCAGCCCTCAAAAATAATTTTCCCAATAAAAGAATTGGTGTCGTTTGGATAGACGCACATGCAGATATTCACTCCCCTTACACCACGCCTTCGGGCAACTTGCACGGAATGCCAATTGCCGCTGCATTGGGTCTTGATCACCACCATTTGGCCAAAAACCAGCTTGACGATGCCACAAGAGCGCATTGGGACCAGCTCAAAAGCACTGCATTTTTACCACAAGACCTAGTCTATATTGGCGTTCGCGACACCGAAGCCGAAGAAGATGCCGTGATGGCCGAATTAGGCCTGAAAAATTACACCGTTGCTGAACTCCGCGATAGAGGCTTAGCCGCATGTTTGCAAGCCATCTCTGAACAGCTCCAAGCGTGCGATGTTATTTATATTTCATTTGATGTCGATAGCATCGACCCACTTGAAACTTCTTACGGTACAGGCACGCCCGTTCCAAATGGCATCACCTTCGCAGAGGCGCAAGAAATTTTGACCTATTTTGCCAAAGCCCCTCAGACTTGCGCGATCGAAATGGTAGAGATCAATCCTTGTCTGGACGACGAAAAAAATAAAATGGCTGAAAAAGCCCTCGACCTCATTGAGCATATCATTAGCCACCTCTCCTAAATATGGAACAACACATACGCCAAGCTATACTTGCTGCTGCACCCGAACTCTTTGGTGCACCCATATCTGAGTCCCTGATTCAATTTCAGATCACGCGTAAAGACGTAGAAGGAGACCTTACTTTGGTGGTGTTTCCTTTTGTCAAGCTCTTGCGCTGTTCTCCTCAAGAAGCCGGAGAAAAACTCAAAACTTGGATAGAGGCCAACGTACCTGGTGTTTCACATTGTATAGTTATCAATGGATTTTTGAATATTGTGCTTACCGACGCCTATTGGTTAGCGCAATTAAGTCAAATCCAAATGAGCCCCAACTACGGCTTGGCTCCCCAGAACTCCAAGCCTACCGTAATGGTCGAATACGCTTCGCCAAATACCAACAAACCGCTACACCTCGGGCACTTGCGCAATATCTTTTTGGGTGCTTCAGTTGCTGAAATACTGCACGCAGTTGGGCACAAGGTGGTGCGCACACAAGTCATCAACGACCGCGGGATTCATATTTGTAAATCGATGCTCGCGTGGGAGAAATTCTCACCTGTCAATGCACGCGGCGAGCGCGAAACTCCTGCCAATACTGGATTGAAGGGCGATAAACTCGTGGGAAAATACTATGTCGAATTCGATAAAGCCCTGCAAAAAGAGGCCAAAGAAATCATGGCGCAATGGCAAAGTGGGAACTTTTCCGACACCCCAGAGGCGATTCATCATGCAGTTTTGAATTTCGAACAAGCCAAGCAAGGTAAAGATGAAAAAGCCTGTGCGGCCATCGACGATAAAATCAAGGAGCTTGCCAAAAATCAGACGCAAATCTTACAAGAAGCTAAACAGATGCTTGTCAAGTGGGAGGCGAGAGATCCACAAGTTTATTTGCTCTGGACGACCATGAACGGTTGGGTTTATGCTGGTTTTGACCAAACCTATGCACAAATGGGTGTTTCTTTTGACAAACTTTACTACGAGTCAGATACCTTCCTACTTGGTAAAGACCAAGTCATGGAGGGCCTCAAAAACGGTGTTTTTTACCAAAAAACAGATGGTTCGGTCTGGATAGACCTCACCGCAGAAGGCCTCGACGAAAAACTCGTGTTGCGTTCTGATGGCACAGCCGTCTACATGACCCAAGATATTGGTACGGCCATAGACCGTTTCAAGGATTTTCCAGATCTGCACGGCATGGTGTATACGGTCGGAAACGAACAAGACTATCACTTCAAGGTCTTGTTTTTGATTTTGCAAAAATTAGGCTATGCCTGGGCTGATAATTGCTTCCATCTGAGCTACGGCATGGTAGATCTTCCGAGTGGCAAGATGAAATCGAGAGAAGGAACGGTTGTAGATGCCGACGATTTGATGGCAGAAGTGATTGAAAAGGCAAAAGCCATGACCCAAGAAAGGGGGCACCTTGACGGGCTAAATGAAGTCGAACGCGATACGCTATATGCACAAATTGGTTTGGGAGGCCTCAAATATTACCTGCTCAAGGTTGACCCTAAGAAACGCATGCTCTTCAATCCAGAAGAATCGATAGACCTCACGGGCAATACCGGGCCTTTTTTGCAATATGCCCACGCCCGCATCTCGACGCTTTTGGATAAGGCGAATTACCAACCTGCTCCCATTGCAGAGCGCGTGGTGCTGCGTCCAGAAGAAAAGGAAATTGTCAAGCAACTTGCGCAATTTGAGGTTACACTTCAAGAGGCCGCTAAAGGTTATTCGCCGGCATTGTTGGCCAACTACACCTATGAATTGGTCAAGCTTTACAATACATTTTACCAGAGTGTAAAAATTGTCATAGAGCCTGATTTAGAAGTGAGGCACTTGCGTTTGGCCCTAAGTGCAGCCGTCAAACAAGTGTTGGCGCAGTCTCTGAGCTTGCTCGGAGTTGAGGCGCCTTCGAGAATGTAAGATACTCGTGCTTATTTGCCGAAAATCACTTCATCCGTGAGTTGGCGCACCATCACAAATAATTCGTCCTTAAACGTTTGTGCTTCGTAGGTGCCGCGTTCAATCATGCGCAGTTTGTGCTCCCATTGCCCGGTAAGTTCGGGGCTTTTCAGAAGTTCATAGGAAATTTGATCAATGAGCGCAATTCCAGTTGGTGTAGCCACGAGATTTTTTTTCTTTTTCTCGATGTACTGACGCTTGAATAAAGTTTCAATGATACTCGCTCTGGTCGATGGCCTGCCTATGCCGTTTTCTTTCATGACTTCGCGCATCTCTTCGTTCTCGACAAGTTTACCCGCGGTTTCCATGGCGCGCAGTAGTGTGGCTTCGGTGTAGTATTTGGGCGGGCTGGTTTTTCCTTCGTGAATCAAAGGCGCGTGAGGGCCGCTTTCTCCTTTGGTAAACAGCGGCAAGATTTTATCTTCGGGGTTGGTTTGTTGTGCCTTGAGGTCATCGTAGAGCACGCGCCAACCTTTGTCTAGGACTTGTTTGCCAGTGGCTTTGAATTCAAGTGCGGCCACTTTGCCCAACACGGTGGTGTTCGATACTTTGCATTCCGGATAAAAGACGGCAATGAAACGCCGTACAATGAGGTCATAGACGCGTTGTTCGTCGGGGCTGATGCCCGAAGGCGCCACACCAGTCGGAATAATAGCGTGGTGATCCGTGATTTTTTTGTCGTCGAAAATCTGCTTCGATTTCTTGATGGGTTTGCCAGCCAGGGATTCCGTATAGCGCTTGTAGTCACGGAGCCCAGCGAGAATACCCGGAATTTTGGGGTGGAG
>JAJTGF010000003.1:69197-75095 GCA_021299335.1 Cryomorphaceae bacterium | reverse complement strand
GATATCGATGCTGAAACCATGAGCAGTGAAGTCGATGAGTACGACATCGGCGCCGAAATTCTGGAGCTGAGCCATGAGTTCGTCCTGATCTTTGGCCTCGCCAGCAATACTGATGCCATCTTGCGCATGAAGAATGGTTCTCAGACCCAAACGGATCAGTTCGTTGCTATCGGCTAGAATGACTTGCATCTTATTTAGAATTATTCTACACAAATTTACGAGCAAAAATCTTTCCTTCTCGTAAAAGACTTCGTTTTTTTTAATATTCACCTAACTTTGCGCCATGAACACCACGTTGGGTACAGATTTACAGCAAGCGCTTGGTTTGATCCAAGCAGGTCTGACGGTGGCTGTTCCGACCGAGACGGTTTACGGTTTGGCCGCCGATGCCAACAACGAGGAAGCAGTTCAGTCTATATTTGAAGCAAAAGGCCGCCCAACCTCGAACCCTTTGATTTTACATTTTGATGAATTGGGCACTGCGCTCCCTTATACAGCGGCGTTTCCAAAAATATTTGAAACACTTTATGCCGCATTTTGTCCAGGCCCTCTTACGTTTATTGTACCCAAAAGTAGCTTGGTCAGTGGACTCATCACGGGTGGGCAAGACACCGTAGCCATTCGTTTTCCGAAGCATCCTATTTTACAAGAACTACTTTCCCAACTCGGCCGTCCACTTGCTGCACCAAGCGCTAACCTATATGGTCAACTCAGCCCCACTTCGGCGTGGCATGTCGAGGCACAGTTAGCAGGTCGCATTCCGTACATCCTCGACGGAGGTTCCTGTAACGAAGGATTGGAATCCACTATAATTGGCCTCATTGATGACCAGGTTGTTGTATACCGCTACGGAAGCATTACACCAGAAGCATTATCTGAAGTGTTGGGCTATTTGCCCGCCGCCAAAGTACATGCAGAAGGCGGGGTGCTGACCAGCGGAATGGTGAAGCACCACTATGCCACACAAACACCGCTCTTTTTAGGTTTCAAGCCTGCAGAGGAGCACCAAACAGCAGTGCAAATCACTATCGGTCCGGAGCAAACAGTAGCGGGGCCACATTTAGTGTTGAGCGAAAACGCTTCTTTGATTGAGGCTGCGCGCAATTTGTATGCAGTATTGCACGAAGCCGACGCTGCACAAGTTCAAAAAATATATGTGGAACCCTTTCCTAACTACGGACTCGGGCTAGCCATGAACGATCGGCTTTTGCGGGCTGCCGCTAAATTCCATCAATAAGAAATTTCTTAAGGAACAAAAGCGCATACTTTAGAAATAATAGCGCACAAAAAAGGCCCCAAATTGGAGCCTTTTCAATATATCGTTGAACTGCGCTGTGTAAGCGAGGTCCATTATTTCATGTGACGACCGTAACGGTTTTTGAATTTGTCGATTCGACCCGCAGTATCTACGAACTGAGCAATACCGGTAAAGAACGGGTGCGACTTATGAGAGATATCGAGCTTCACGAGTGGGTATTCGTTGCCGTCTTCCCAAGAGATGGTTTCTTTCGTTTCTGCACAAGAAGGACAGATAAAAGCGTAATCGTTAGACATGTCTTTGAATACGACTAAGCGGTAATCTGAAGGGTGGATATCTTTTTTCATTGGTATTACTTTTCGAAAATGGAATGCAAAGATAGCTAATTCTTCTTGAAAAACAAGAAAATGAGCCCCGAAAAGAAAAAAATGTAATTTCGTGAAGAATTTACAGCTATGCGCCCTGCGTCAGACCCCGCTTTGTCTTACCTTGAACTCAAGGACAACCGTTTGCACTCTATCTTAGAGCTCACCAACGCAATCAACGCCAATCTCGCTGTCGAACAACTCTACCGCATCTTCACGTTCATCCTCAAAGAACAACTGCACTTTACGCGCTTTGCTTTGCTTTTGCAGCAAGAAGACTGGATCCTTGCAGCAAAAAGCGGCTACAAAAAAAAAATTGGTCCAGAAGAACTCGTCTTGGAATTGGTGCGTTTCAAGGAAATCACCCTTGTGGAATCATCGAATAGTGCTTTACTCGAAGATTTTCAGGCGGTCATTCCGATTTATCACCAAGAGCGACCTCTAGCCTATTTGCTTTTAGCCACCCCAAGTAAAATGGAGTCTTTAGAAGCGGCGCATTTCTCCTTTGCGCAAACCCTTACCAACATACTAACGGTAGCACTCGAGAACCGCAAACTCAGTGCGCAAAATGTGATCAAGGAACAAATTTCAAAAGAATTGGAATTGGCTTCCGAAATGCAAAAACTCTTGTTTCCTCAAGAATTACCCTCCAACAAAAAGATGGATATCTCGGGGCGTTATATTCCGCGCCACGCTGTTGGGGGCGATTTTTATGATTTTATTCCGCTCGGCGACGAGGAATACATCATTTGCATAGGCGATGTGAGTGGAAAAGGCATTACCGCTGCACTGCTCATGGCGAATTTTCAAGCGACCATCCGCACCTTGTTTAAGTACCAGCGCTTTGAATTGACTTTCCTTTTGGAGGAGCTCAACAAATTGGTGATGAAAAATGCTAAAGGCGAGAAGTTCATTACGTTTTTCATTGCCCATTACAATGCCTACACCCGACAGTTACAGTATGTCAATGCGGGCCATAACCAACCATTTATTCTCAGCGGAAAAAACACCACTCTACTCACCGAAGGATGCATTGGTTTGGGGATGCTCGACGAACTTCCATTTGTACGGGTGGGCAAAATGCAACTCCAAGCCAAGTCGACGATGGTACTTTTTACCGACGGTGTGGTAGAACTCGAGAATGAAAAAGGAACGCAGTTTGGCGTAGAGCAGCTCATTAAGCAAGTAAGATCGTTCTCTGCCCTCAAAATGGAAGATATGAACGACATCATTTTCTCCAAATTAGAGGACTGGAAAGGCAGCCTACCCTACGTAGACGACACCGCGATTTTCAGTTGTAAGTTTTTCTGATCAGTGCCTTACCGAAAAGGCCCACTTGAGTGAAAACAAGTGTGTGAAATAGCCTTCTCCTCCGAGACCCAAGCGCGTGAAGGCGTAATCGATGGTCCAGTTTTGCAGCACTACACCAGCGCCCAAATGCGGTTGTAAACCAAGTTTCTGCGTTTGATCAAAATCTTGGTAATATTGAAATTGTGAAACGCCAGTTCTTAAAACTAGTTTGTGATCGTAATTCAGATAGACTCCGGCACGCGGGTCTAGCGAAAAAACAGAGCCAGAGAGCAAGGTGTTGCGCGGACCATCCGTGGTAATTTCGGCATTCAACTGCCCCCCGAGTTCGTATTTTTCGCTTTTGAGTGGTACTTTGCCTGCAATTCCAAAGACGATTCTGGGCAACATTTGCTCGATGCCGTTTTGAGGAAGTTCGTTGTTGGTCTCTAAAAGTGTGGCCTGCATTTCGGGGCTGAGGTTGTAGGTCCAGGCGCTGAAGGTGCTCGTGGCATCGCGTAAACTCAAGCCAGCAGACCAATTTTTACTTGGGCGATACTGCAACCCAGCGTCAAAGCCAAAGCCGTAAGCTTTGGCAAAATTGCCAATGTGTCGGTAGAGGACCTTGGCGCTCAAACCCAAGCTTAAGTGCTGTATTTTGGTAGGTTTGGCTAAAGAACCAATGATGGCGTAATCTGCGCTATTGAAAGTTTGAAGCTGGCTGTAGTCGATGTTTCCTTGGTTGTCGATCAATTGGGTGGTGTTGTAAATATTATCCACGCCCAGTCTAATGACATTTGCCGACACCACCGTTTGATTTTGGAGCCTTTTTGAAACACCCAAATGATCAAAAGCAGCCAAACCTCCAAAATAAGAGGCGTGCATGAGGCCAACTTCTATATCCTGTGTCTGATGCAGCAAACCTGCTGGGTTCCAAACACCGGCTGCCAATCCTTGAACATCGGCCACCACTGCCGAACCCATACCGAGCGCATCAGCGCCGACACCCATGGTCAGAAATTCATTGGCATATTTTGGATTGAAATCTTGCGCATAAGCCGTTGTTAGGCCGAGCAAGATAGAAAAGAAGGTGCTTTTGATTGAAAACATGGTACAAAAACTCAAAATTGCACAAAAAATTGTGTTTAATAGGTACTTTTACAAAAAACACAGACATGTTTGGTTTGGCAAATTTAATAACCGCTTTGAACCTCCTCGGCGGAATCTGTTCCATTATTTTTAGTTTGAGCGGCAGGCTTGATTGGACCGTTTATGCGCTCGCACTTTCCGCTTTATTTGACTTTCTCGACGGCTTTGTCGCGCGCCTCACCCAATCCAATGGGGCCCTTGGTAAGCAACTTGACTCGCTAGCAGACCTCGTCAGTTTTGGCGTAGCTCCGAGTATTTTTATGTTTGTCATGATCATTGTTGGCATTGACCAAAGCGGGCTCATGAAAAACGCTGAAGGCATTCAGACCTACGCGGGAGTGGCACAAGAGTATGTCGTAGCGCAACTCATAGACTGGAAAGCGGCCTTCTTTTATGGCCGCAACAACATTTACAACGCCTCCATCCAATTCTTACCATTTGTTGCGCTCATTATTCCGTTCTTTGCCATGTTTCGCTTGGCTAAATTCAATTTGGACGAGCGACAATCCGATAAATTTATTGGTGTACCTACCCCAACCGCCACTATCTTCTTTGCCTTTTTCCCGCTCTATTTTTGGTTCGAGTTAGGGAATTGGAGTCACCAATCCAAATGGGTTTTACAATTGTTTGATTGCTACACCTTGAGTGCAGTTACCCTATTGTTTTCTATGCTGATGGTCGTGGAATTGCCATTAATTGCGCTCAAATTCAAGACTTTCGCTTGGAAAGACAACCAATACCGTTTCCTTTTACTGCTCGTTTCGTTGATAAGTATTCCCATTTTTTTAGTTTGGGCCATTCCAATAATTGTAATTTTGTACCTGATTTTATCACTCATTGAACATTATCAATTCAAAAAACATGAAATTCAAAGCTGAAATCGACGTCATGCCACTAGACGCGCTCCTCGATCCCCAAGGAAAAGCCGTTACTCATTCCATGAAAAACATTGGTCTTGCCGAAATCGATGGCGTTCGCATTGGCAAACACATCCGTCTATTTGTTGAGGCAGCCAACAAGGCAGAAGCCGAACAAAAAGTCGACACCGCGTGCAAAAAAATGCTAGCTAACCAAATCATGGAAAGCTACCACTTTGAGCTCACAGAGGCCTAAGCTCATGACCAAAGGTTTCAGGACCTTTCAAGCTGCCCAAAACGTTTGGGACACCACCCTCTACTTTTCTACACCCATTTCTTTTCTCAAAGATTGGGAAAGTACCATTTCCGCTGATCAAGCATTTTATCGCGCAACCTCAGCCCTTCAACGCGCACAACTCCTCGAACGCATCTGCGCTTTAATCCACTCTGATAAAGCGCTCATTCAAGCCCTCTACATCAAAGAAAGTGGCCTCAGCAATACGCGTTTTGAAGCCGAATTTTCCCGACTCACCCATACCCTTTCACTTTTCGCGGCACACATTCAAAAGTTTGCTTGGGAAAAAGAAAGTTGCCTGACGCAAGAAGCTAAAACCTTACTTAAAAAGAGGGTCGCAATTGGTCCTGTTTTGGTATTGGGCTCGTCTAACTTTCCACTCGCTTACTCCACCATGGGCGGCGACAGCGTAGCCGCTTTGGCGGCGGGCTGCTGTGTGGTCCTGAAGGCGCATCCTATGCATGTGGGCACAAGCTTAGCAGTGGCCAGTTGTGTAGAACGCGCACTCCAAGATTTAAATTTCCCTGCGGGCATTTTCAGTCACATCATCGACAACACTTATCATTGGGCTAGCACCTTTGCACAGCACCCGCGCATCCAAGCAATCGGATTTACGGGAAGCATCAAAGGAGGCCGCGCGCTCATGGATTTAGCGGCGCAACGGCCGGCTCCTATTCCTGTTTTTGC